>JAPPKV010000394.1 GCA_028819775.1 Gammaproteobacteria bacterium
TTGCCTTCGACGGCGACCGGGTCAAATTGTGTTGTTGTCGGTGGTCCATCTAGGCGAACGACCAACGCGGATATACCGTAGGGGCGAGGCTATCGCGCCCACCGGGCGCGCCCTCGCCCGTCTTTCGCACAAGGAAAACGGCGCCGTTTCGGTCGGCACGGGCGACCGCAAGGGTCGCCCCTACGGGGTGCCCGTCGCTAGTCCCGGAAGTTGGTGAACTGGAGCGGGACGCCGTAGTCGGCGTCCTTGAGCTTGGCGATGACGGCCTGGAGGTCGTCCCGCTTTTTGCCCGTCACCCGGACCTGGTCGCCCTGGATCTGCGACTGAACCTTGAGCTTGGCGTCCTTCACGGTCTTGACGATCTTCTTGCTGGCGTCGCGGTCGATGCCGCGCTTCAGGCCGAACGGCTGCCGCTTCTGCTTGCCCGATGCCTCCAGCGGCCGGGCGTCGAGGCAGCCGATATCCACCGAACGCCGGGTCATCTTGTCCTTCAGGATGTCGACGAGTTGGTTGACCTGGAACTCTTCCTGCGCCCACACGGTGACGACCTCGGCGTCCAGCGTGAAGCCGGCGTCGACACCCCTAAAGTCGAAACGGGTGCGAAGTTCCCGCGATGACTGGTCGACCGCGTTGCGCACCTCTTGCAGGTCCACTTCGGAAACCACGTCGAAGGCAGGCATAATCGGGTCCTCCACCCGGGAGGCGGTCGGGCAAGTCGAACGCCAATCGCCCTTCGAACTTACATGAACGAGCGTTCACGCCGCAACCGAATCGACCGCGTGACCACGCGCGGCGGCGATGCGGGCGAGACCTCGCTCGCCGACGGCCGGCGCTACCCGAAGCACCATCCGAGAATCGAGTTGGTCGGTGCACTCGACGAGGCGACGAGCTTCATCGGCCTGCTCGCCGAAGAGACGGATTCGCCCACCGCCGCACAGCTCAGAGCGCTTCAGTCGCGGCTCTTCGACCTCGGTGCCTTGGCAGCGAAGGGACGGTCGGCCGCCGACTGGTCCGCACTCGCGAAGGACGTGGGACGGGATACGGCGGCCCTCAACGAGCGACTGGATCCCCTGCGGGAATTCGTCCTGCCGGGCGGCGGCCGGGCCGCGGCCACGGCGCACGTCGCCCGGACGGTCGTCCGGCGTGCGGAACGGGCTTGGTGGCGTGCCGCTGCGGATACCGCGGAACTCGCCGACACCGACGGCGGGATGTTCCTCAACCGGTTGGCGGACTACCTGTTCGTATTGGCGCGTACGGTTGCCCAGACCGAGGTTCTCTGGGAGCCGTTGCGCGGCCCTAGCGAGCCCGTTGAGCGATAGGGGGATCCGAACCAACAACTGCGGCAGCTACGCCTAGGCATGGCATGCGATGCCGCAGTGGAACGACGGCCTTGCGGATGTTCAGGGATTGACAGCGGTGTAGCCTGTTGGCTACTTTCCGTGGATGTTGGAGGTCCGCAGGACCGAAGTCTACGCAAGGTGGCTGGATGGCTTGAGGGATGTCCGCGCCCGTGCCCGCGTGCTCGTTCGGGTCGAGCGGCTGGCGACCGGTAATCCGGGCGATGTCGGGCCCTTGGGCGAAGGCGTTTCGGAAACGCGGATCGACTAGGGTCCGGGCTAGCGGGTGTATTTCAAGCGGCAGGGCCGAGCGGTCGTGGTTCTGCTAACAGGCGGGGACAAGCGCACCCAGACCATCGACATCGACACGGCCCTGCGGCTGGCGAGAAACCTGTAGGTGAACACCATGACCAAGACCGTTACAGCACCGTACGACGTTGCCGATCACCTCCGCACCCGCGAAGACATGGCAGCGTATCTGGAAGCGTCCATCGAGGAGGCCGGCGGCGATGCGGCGTTCGTTGCCAAAGCGCTGGGAGATATCGCCCGCGCGAGGGGCATGGCGCAGGTGGCGGTCGACGCCGGCTTGTCCCGCGAGAGCCTCTACAAGGCGCTCTCCGGGGAACGCAAGCCGACCTTCGAGACCGTCCTCAAGGTCGTCGGCGCATTGGGCTTGAAGCTGCGCGCCGAAGCCGCGTCCGACGTGGCCTGAACAGCCCTGGCTTCCCATCGTTGGTCCGTGCCCCACAGCGGAGCGACCCCGTTTGGCTCCGATCGATGCACCGCGTCCGGCCGAAGCACTGACAGCTGCCCCAGGGGACCGACCAGGATGTATCGGCAAGTCGACTGTGTGTCGGGATCCGAGGGACTAAAGCGCCAGTCGCCGGAAGTCGCTTAGCAATTTCCCCAAGTCGACGACGAACCGCCCGGCCTCGGCGCCGTTGATTGCCCGGTGGTCGTAGGAGAGCGAAACCGGCAGGATCTTGCGGGGAACGAACGC
>JAPPKV010000532.1 GCA_028819775.1 Gammaproteobacteria bacterium
GACGTGAGGGGAATACGACTCCTCAGCGAACGCAACGAGCGCCATGGCAGACAGCCCGAGAACGAGTGTTGGCGCGTTCCAAGTTTCGTTCACCTGTGTCTCCCGCACACCTTCCAGCACAATTGTATTCTTACGGCTCGAAGTTGAGCTAATGAGGATTCGATGCGGTATCGGCCTCTAGGGACATCGGGAATCGACGCCTCCATCGTCGGACTCGGTACGGCGGCAATCAGGCCGGGCGACACAGACGACAATGGGTTCGTCAACGCCATACGCGCAGCTATCGACGAAGGCGTCACCCTCATCGACACCGCGCCTTCCTACGGTTGGGGCCACAGCGAGGAGGTCGTCGGCAAGGCCATCCAAGGTCGACGCGATCAGGTCGTCATTGCCACGAAGTGCGGCGTGTGGTGGGAGGACGAGCGGGGCTCGTATAACGGTATCAAGGACGGCAAAGCAAACCGCGTCAGCCTGCGTCCCGACACCATCACGATTGAGGTCGAAAACAGCCTTCGGCGGCTCGGCGTGGACACCATCGATCTTCTGCAGTGCCACAAGCCGGCGATCCCGCCCGAGGAGACGCCCATTCCCGAGACCATGGGCTGTCTGATGGATCTGAAGGATCAAGGGAAAATCCGCGCCATCGGCGTGTCCAACGTGTCCCTCGAGCAACTCGACGCGTACCGCGAAGCCGGCGATCTCGCCAGCGATCAGTTCCGCTACAGCATGATCCTTCGCGACCGCGAGGCAGACATCCTGCCGTACTGCGCAGAGCACAACATCGCGACGTTGACCTATTGGTCGCTCGAGCAAGGGTTGCTCACCGGCAAGGTGGGATTGGATCGCGTGTTCAGCGAGGACGATTTCCGCAACTCGGCGGGCGAATGGCTCCCCTGGTTCAAACTCGAGAACCGGCAACGCCTGCTCGACATGTTCGCCGGCTGGGCCGACCTGACCGAGGAGTACGACTGTACGATCGCGCAATTAGCAATCGCGTGGACCGCGGCTCAACGCGGCGCAACCCACGTGCTCTGCGGTATTCGAACTGTTGAGCAGGGCATCCAGAATGCGGGCGCCGGTGCCCTCGAACTGGGAGCAAACGAAATCCAGCGCCTTCGGGACGACCTAATCGCCTTGGGAGATCCAGTATGAGCCGGCGGACCGGTTGCTCGCATGACGGAATCGTAGGGGCGACCCTTGTGGTCGCCCGTGCCGGATGCGCCTGCTTCCTGGGAATCGGGACGGGACAAGCCCGTCCCTTACGATCTGTGCCCTGCACGTCCCGGCTCCCGGGGATGATGGCGAGGACGAGAATGTTCGGCGTGGGCATGGCCTTGTCCCTGGCAGTATTGGTTTGCAGCTCCCAGCACGCTGTCGGAGCAGAAGAAATTCCTCGCGCAGATGCAGAAGTAACCAAGACGCTACCTAAGGAGGAAAAGGAAATGGCCAAGACAGAATTCGAAAAGGTGGTCGCAAGGAGAGCCGACCGGTCACCAATCGAAGGCACCATCGTTCACTATGAGGCGTTTCCGTCCGAGCTCATACGAGTTCGCCCAGTAAACGTCTGGTTGCCCGAGGGCTATGACCCGGCATCGAGCGACCGATATCCGGTGATCTACATGCACGATGGCCAGATGATGTTCGACCATGACACTTCGCCTTACGTCGGAATGGATGTCTTCTGGGATGTGGACAAGGCGATCACGAACCTGGTCCGCAATGGCGAGATCCGCCCCGCCATTGTTGTTGCGGTCTGGATGGCAAGCTGGGCAAAAGGCGCGCGAGGCGCCGAATACATGCCCCAGAAGGTCGTGACCGACGAGGTCTGGCAGTTGCTGAGGGAGCAGGAATTGGGATTTGCCGTAGAGCAAGGAGGGCAGAAGTTGTCTGCGGACAACTATCTGAAGTTCATCGTCCATGAACTCAAACCATTCATCGACGAGACCTACCGCACGGAATCGGACCGCGGCAACACCCTTGTGATGGGATCGAGCATGGGTGGACTGATCTCCGCCTACGCGGTCGCAGAATACCCCGGTGTCTTCGGCGGCGCGGCCTGCCTGTCGACCGACTGGAGGCACGGAGATGGTGCCGTGGTTCGATGGCTTGGGCGCAACTTGCCCTCGGCCGGAACCCACAGGATCTATTTCGATCACGGCACCGAGACTTACGATGCCCACTATGGGCCGTTTCAACAGCAAATGGACGACGTGATGCGTCGCCGCGGCTACACATCCGGTGAAGACTGGATCACGCTTCGTTTCGAGGGTGCCGACCACTCGCCGAGAGCCTGGCGCGAGCGGCTGCACATCCCTTTGAAGTTCCTCTTGGGGA
>JAPPKV010000461.1 GCA_028819775.1 Gammaproteobacteria bacterium
CGGGTTGCTACGCGCTCGCCATCGACGGACCCGTGCATGGTCTGCGCCAAGTCGGACCCGGTGGCCGCGAGGCACTCGGCGAGGAAATGCGCCGAGAGGCCTTCATCGACGACATGGTGGGGGACTGGCTCGCTGCGTTGGCGGCAACCCGGGAGCAGGTCGCTATCGGCGAACTCGCGTACTTCGGCTTGTCGATGGGTTCGATATTCGGAATCCCGACGCTCGCCGAACTGCCGGATGTGAAGGCGGCCGTGCTCGGTCTGCTTGGTACCACACGGGCTGGCCGGCCGTTCGCGGGTCGAGTGCTTGCGGATGCAGCCGCGATCCACTGTCCGGTCCTCTTCCTGATGCAAACTCGAGGATGAGCTATTCCCCCGGGACGGGTATCTCGAACTGTTCGACGCGCTGGCGACCGACGACAAGCGAATCCACGCCAACCCGGGCTTGCATCCCGAGGTTCCCGGCGAGGAGATCGATTTCGCCTTCGAGTTCCTAGGCCGGCACCTCGCATTGGCCGACTAGGGACCATCCCGTGAGGATCGCCAAAGTCACGCCGACCGAACACGACACTAGCCTTCTCCCTCAAGGCGGAAAAAGCGACGTAACGCTTTCGGCCGACGGTACCTTGGTTCGCAAGGTCTACAACCGCAACGACGATCCGGTTCGAAAATACTGGCGCGAGGTCGGGTTCTACGCGCACTACGGCTCGTCCGAATTGATTCCCGACTTGGTGGAGTCCCTGCCGGGCGAACAGGCCATAGTCCTTACTCGTGCGCCGGGAGTCCGTTGCTCGGATCTTCAGCTCGACAGTCGTTCCCGCCACCGTCTTTCGGCGGACTACGCGGACAAAGTCCTACAGCTCCTATCGATCGGTGGCGAGGTCACAAGGTCGACGCGGCGCCACTACGACAACGTTGGTGCGAGTGATTACAGGGACCGTGTGGTGGCGACCTTGGACAACTACCGCGCACGTACGCGGCAGGCCGGGGATGTCGTTGGCCGGCTCAGCGAGTCGGCGTCTCAGATCACGGTCACTGACGAGGTGTTGATCAAGCTTGACTGGAACGCCTCGAACGTCTTCGCCGACGGTGGGTTGGTCAAGCAGTTCATCGACTTCGAACAAGCATTCATCGGCACACGCGAGATGTTGACGGGCATCCTGCTTCACAACCCGTTCTGGTGTGCGCGGACAGTCCTTGCGGTCCTGTGGCGACGGGGGTTCTTTCCAGGGACAACTGCCGAGATCGCACCCTATGTGGAGTTTGCTCTGGCCGCCGTTGTAGCAGACGCCTTCGAGCGCAACGGACGGCCTTGGAGCGAGCATCGGCTTCGAGCCGCGTACCGGCGACACGTCGTCGAACGACTAGCTGAGATGTCGGCGGACTCACCTTAGACGCGGACTGCGATGCGACGTTTGCGCGAACCCGTAGGGGCGAGGCTTGTCCTCGCCCGCGAAAGGTGCGGGACGGGACAAGCCCGTCCCCTACGTCGTCGGTGTCGGTCGGGCGCCTCGGTGGCTACTCTGCGTAGGTCCTCTGGCCGAGCGGCTAGATCTCCGGTGGCATGGCTCGCTGAGCAGGATCAGGCGGGCTCATCAACCCCACATGGTTGCCGTCGGGGTCGACGACAATGGCATAGCGCGACCCCCAGAACGCGTAGTAGGGCGCCTGCGAACTTCCGAACCCCAGCGCGACAACGCGATGGTAGACCGCGTCGACCTCGTTCGCGTCTCCAAGTCGGAAACTCATCACGGATCGATTGCCTTCGCCCTTGAACGCCTGCCAGCCCCCGTCGTAGACCTCGGCGAGGGCTTCGCTGTCCAGCGCCAGTTCGAAGCCGTTGGGCATCTTGACCTCAACATGATGGGGTCCGGTTTGTGTGCGCCACACGGTGTCGTCCGGGATGGTGAGCCCGATTGCTCGATAGAACTCGAGGGAACGCGCCATGTCGCGAACGACGAGGTTCAACTGGTCGAGAACGGGTTCCACGGCAGTCTGCGGTGTTGGACCAAGGTGCCGGTGGGCGGCGGCGTCGCTACCCTCAATGTTCGTGCGGGGCGTAGTAGGGCGTCCGGCGCGACTCGTCGTAGTCGAGGATCGTCAGCCGCTCCATGAGCCGGCGATGCGGCCAGAAGTCGGCGCTCGCCGTATGCAGCACGCAGCGGTTGTCCCACATGGCGATGGAGCCGGGTTCCCACCGGAATCGGCAGGTGTATTCGGGCCGTCCTTCCTGGAGCTTCATCCGCCATAGCAGCGACTTCTCCTCGTCCTCCGGCACGCCGTGCTCTTCCGCGAACCGGCGCACGAAGCCCTGCTGGACGTAGAGCGTCG
>JAPPKV010000076.1 GCA_028819775.1 Gammaproteobacteria bacterium
ACCTACTACAGCGACCTGCGTCGCCAAGCCCAACTCACGGTCCTCGCATTCAAGACCGGCGTTGCTGTCAGTGCGGATCTCTGGCTCAGCGGCTTCGACACCCATGCCTACCACGATCGCGACCACGACTGGCTGCTCGGCAACCTGACCGACTCCGTGGACTTCCTCTGGGACTACGCCGAGGCGCACGGCGTCGCCGACCGCCTCGTGGTCGTGATGGGTTCCGACTTCGGCCGCACCAACGCCTACAACGCCAAGTACGGCAAGGACCACTGGCCGATCGGCAGCTACGTCATCATGGAAAAGAACCAAGCGTGGACCAACCGCGTCATCGGCGAAACGGACGAGCGTCACTTCGCTCACCGGATCAACCCCGCCACCCTCGAACGGGACGATCACCAAGGCACGATCATCTATCCGAAACACGTCCACAAGGCGCTGCGTCGCTATCTCGGCATCGACCACACCCCCGGCACGCTACGCTTCCCGTTCAACAACACCGAAGACTTCGCGTTCTTCGCCTAGCAACTTCGTGGCGGATCCAAGCTATGCCGGCCTGACGCTGCTCGTCGCGAGCCTGGCATCCTGTGTTTGCGCCGAAACGGGCGAGGAAATCGCCAACCGGCTCTGTGCCGACTGCCACGGCGAGTACGGCCGCAGCGAAACCCGGGACATCCCCTCGATCGGCGGCTTCTCCGAATACGCCATCATCGACCTTCTGGACACCTATCGGCACGGGTTCCGAAAGGCGCGGACCGTCACCCTCGACGATGGATCCGAGAACGACATGCAGCAGGTGGTCGACGCCCTGTCTGCCGACGAGATCGAGGCCGTCGCCTTCTACTATTCGGAACAGGAGTGGCGCCCCCACCCCCAGCCATTCGATGCCGAACTTGCCCGTCGGGGCGCCGCGATCCATTCGCGTAAGTGTGGCAAGTGCCACCCCAAGGGCGGCAGTGTGCCGGACGCTGACCACGCACTCCTCGCCGGGCAGTGGCGCGACTACCTAGCCCGGGAGCTACGCAACTTCACGAGCGGCGAGCGGCGGATGGCCGACAAGATGAAGAAGAAGTTCGAC
This sequence comes from Gammaproteobacteria bacterium, assembly GCA_028819775.1. Next base: position 1,079 of record JAPPKV010000076.1, read on the forward strand.
ACCCTGTCCGAGGCCGACAAGGACGCCTTGCTGGAACTCTACGTCAGCGCCGGCAAGTATTAGCGCGGCCCCGCGCTAGATCCACCCGATCAGTTCGTCCAGTGCCGCTGTCCCGGTGCTGGTGGAGTCTCCGGACCGCCCGCGAAGCACTGCGCCACGGCCATCCACCGCGTGGCCGTGTCGCCGACCACGGTGAGATCGGTGTCCGCGATGTTGCGGCCCTGGGTCACGACGTGACAGAACTCCACCGCGTCGCCTTGGACCATGTTGGTTTCGTTCGGCTCGTTCCACTCCCAGATCTCGCCGGACGGTGCGCTGAGCCGAACATACGGAATGTCCTCCGGGATCGGTTCCCGGCGATTGGCGAACGTCCACCCGAACGTCCGTACACCGATCACGGCGATGTTCTTGATGCGGTCGGTATTGACCCTCGGCGCCCTCAGCAGGTCGTAGATGTCCTGACCGTGCGACCACGTCTCCATCTGCCGCGCCGTCGCGAACATGCGCGCGCCCATATCCGGCCCGAACCATGGCACTCGCGTAGACGGGTCAACCGCGGCCAGCTTGTCGCATAGTTCGCCCAGGTAGCCGTACCAGCGCTCGCCGAGCGCCGAGCCCTCGGGAATGTCCGATGGATTGGGGCCCGCCCCGCCGATCCAGATGGCGCGCTCACCGGCGCGCACCATGGCGCGGAACCGGTCCGGATCCTCCAACGCAACCGTCGCCACCAGATCCGTCGTGTGCAGGTGCGCGATGACGTCGTTCACCGTCCAGTTCTTGAACGGCGTGGGCCGATCCCAATCGCCGGACGCCAAACTGCGAACGAGCTTGTAGAGTTCCTCGCCTTCCTCGCGCAAGTCCTGGGCCTGCTGCATCGTTTCCCTCCCTTCACAGACAAGTGGCGGATTTGACGGCCCGCCGTTGCGTCGGGGCCGCGTCAAACCGAACGAGTTTACGCGAAAGGGCGCTTCGCGATGACCAATCCGGCACCAGCCGAGGCCCTGCGTAACTAGGGAGCGGCACCGCAGACGAAGCGTGGCCGACCCTGGCACCGTATTGCGACGGACGATACGGGAAGCGGGCATCTGCGTCGTAGGGCAGCCCATAGGCGTTCGGAGGGAGTTGCCAACCGTCGTGCCCTTGCCGAGCCGGACTAGGCCGCTTTCGCCATCCGCCGCCGCGGCCAGGTCCCCGGCACCTCCGCCGGATCGACCAGCCCGACCCGCCGCCAGCCCGTCTCCA
>JAPPKV010000495.1 GCA_028819775.1 Gammaproteobacteria bacterium
CTTTGGTCGGCACGTCTCGGCAACGGACCAACGGTCTTCCAACGGCGTTGGAGCGCCTTCATCGACTCCGCCTGGTCGGTGACGCGGTCGCCGGACTCGCGGATGGCAATGGCATCGGCGACGATCGCCTCCTTTTTCTCGATGTTCCGGTCCCACTCCTGTTTGAGCAGGGCGTGGATCGCACTGGCAAGCTCCTCGAACCGGTTCGTCAGCTGCCGACCTGCCTTGCGGTCAACGGGGTGGTATTCGCGCCATTCGTTGCGCGCTTGGCGGAGGATCCTTTCCACTCCACGCCAGTCCGCGTTGTCCCAGTCGTTGTTTTCGAGGAACCCCTCAAGGGCCGCGACGATTGCCTGGCGCTGCTCCAGGTTGAAGGCCCGTCGCTCGGCCTGTTCCTTGAAATAGGTGCGGCACGGTTCGAATGCCTGTTCGGCGGCTCGGTCGAATCGGCGCCTCAAATCCCGGTCGCGGCGAGTATCCGCAGGGCCGAGTTGGTTCCATTGGTCGCGAAGGGACTTCACGGTGCGCATCTGATCGTGTGGTTCGAGGGGGTTGGCGGCAAGTTCCTCGATTCGCTGGCACAGGGATTCGCGCTGCGGTGCCTGGGCGTATGTTCGCCACTCACGCAACTCCCGCACCTGCGCGCCGAGTTCCGCAAGGTCGGCACTGAACGGCTGTGCCTTCGCCCGGGGTAGCCCCTTCAAGACATCCCGAAGCCGACGTTCGCGTTCCACGGCGTCGTGAACGGCACCGTCCTCGATGCTTTTCCGCAACGCGGCGATCTGGTCGGTCACCTGGTCCAACATGGCGTCGGCATGCGTCTCGGACTGCTCCGCCGCGGTGGCGAGGTCGCGCTGGCGCTGCTTCAACGCCGTGATTTCCTCGAGTTCGGGCACGTCCTCGGGCCAGGCGAAGCGCCCGAGCAGACGGTCGACATCGTCGCGTTCCCGCCGCAATTCCCGCATGGCCGCCTCGAACGTATCGAAGCGTGGGTGTTCGGGATCGGGAATGTCCCGCGCCAGCAGTTCCTTGGCCTTCGGCAGCAGATCTTGCGCCCGTTCGCGGTCCCGCGTTCGAGCCGTCACCGCCGCCATTGCCTCGCGGAATCGAGCACTCAGTTCTTCGCCGGGCGGCTTGGCGTCGGCACCAGCGTTCCACTCGGCGGCGAGGTCGTCGACCGATTGTTTCGCACCTTCGAGCGTCAGCTTGCCGTCGGCGCCGCCCAGGAGGGAATCGGCGACGTCTGCGAGAAGTGACTCGGCACGCGTCAGCAATGCACCGAAGTCGACCTCGACCTCCGGGTGGTGGCCCTGCGGGGGCGACCTTCGAGCCGGGAAACGACGACGGATGGCATTCAGGTCGCGCACCACGACGTTGAACTTCGCAAGCTCTTGGTCGGTCTTCTCCATGGCGACGAGGTGGTTGGTCCAATCTCTTTCTATGGCGTCGCGCCGTGCCTCGTAGTGCGGATCGTCTCGTTCGAGTGCCACGGCAGCGGCGAGGATCGTCTCGGACTGCGTATCCTCCTCGTCGCGGCGGTGGGACGCGGCGCGTAGCACAGCGAGACGTTCGCGGGCCACGCGATGCACCAGCTTGTCCCGTCGGCGCGTGGTCTTTTCCATCTCGGACAGGGTCGCCGGATTCCAGGTAGCCTCGGCGACCGCCTGCCGGACTTGGGCGCGGGGGTTCTCGGCCAACGCCGCTGCGAATACAACCGGATCCGCAATGCCTGGCGCGATCGCCAGCGCCGCATCTACCGTCTCGGCGGACTTGAGCGCCGCGCGCTGGACCGCCGGATGGTTGCGGATTGGTTCCGGCGTGTCGTCGCCGATCAGGCTGAGCAGTCGACTAAGGGCTTCGGCGGCGATTTCCTCATCGCCCAAGCCCTCGAAGACGACGTCGGGACGGTTCAGGCGCTCCAGAGCCTTTAGGCGAACGTCCCGGTCGGCATCATCACGGAATACGCGGGCAAACGTCGCTTGTTCACCGTCCCCGAGATCGGCGAGTGCGGCGGTCCTGACGACAGGATCTTCCGCGTCGAGACGCGGCTTGCGACTGAACAGCTTGCGTAACATGGTGAGGCTCTCACAACGTGACCCGACATGGTTATCTCGCCTCGCGGCGGTCACATGCGGGCGGGCTCGCCCAACGGGCAAGTCGCGCGTGAGAGAGGGAACGGCCAGCATACGTCTCGTGTACTCGCGAGACGCGCTGCCCGGTCTTCCGCAGGTGTCCGCCGTGAAGCGGCTCGGCGCGGCTGGATGGATGCCGGAGTATCGACCAGCCGTTGATTCCTACAGTCGCTCTTGGCGGTGCGCT
>JAPPKV010000015.1 GCA_028819775.1 Gammaproteobacteria bacterium
CCCTGGACGACGCCGCCCTGCATCTGGCCTTCCACGTACGGCGGGTAGACCGCCTTGCCGGCATCTTGGGCAATCGTGTAGCGCAGTATTTCGACTTTTCCGGTCTCGAGATCGACTTCCACGTCGGCGGCATGGGTCGTAAACGACGCACCGCGCTGGGTGGGGTTGACGGTGGCGTTGCCGACGATTTCAAGCTCGTGCTCGCCGAGCAGCGCGGCCGCTTCGGCAAACGAGAGTTCGTTGCCGGCCCCGATGAAGTAACCGTCGACGGCTTCGACCGCCGAGGGTTCCACGTCCCAGAGCCCGGCCAGCGCCGCGCGCATCTTGGCCAGGATTTCGCGGGCCGCCTCGTAGGCGGCGTAACCGGTGGCGAACGTCACCCGCGAACCGCCGGTCACGGCGGTGAAGGCGATTTCGTCGGTGTGTCCCACGATCGGGATGATTTCCTGTTCGGAGATTCCCAGCGCCTCGGCCATCTGCATGGCGACCGAGGTACGGGTGCCGCCGATGTCGGTCGAACCCTCGATCAGTGTCACCGTGCCGTCGGCGTTGACCCGCCCCGAAGCCGAGGAGGTCATGCCGGCGTTGAACCAGAACCCGGAAGCCACCCCGCGGCCGCGAGCCTTGTTCGGGCCCGAGGGCTCGCCCAGGTCGCTCTGCCAGTGGTCCGAGTCGCGGATCGCCTCGACGCATTCGATGTTGCCCACGCGCGGGAACGGCGGGCCGTCGGCGCGCCAGTCGCCTTCCTTGGAAGCGTTTTGCAGGCGGAACTCGATCGGGTCGAAGCCAAGCTTCTCGCAGATCTCATCGACGGTCGTCTCGACCGCGAATTCGCTCATCGTCGCGCCCGGCGCCCGATAGGCGTGCGAGTGCGGCTTGTTCACCAGGACATCGTAGCCGTCGACCCGGACGTTGGTGGTCGAATAGGGCGCGAACGCGCACACGCAGCCGGGGTGGATCGGCGAGCCCGGATAGGGCCCGGCCTCGAACCAGAATTCGCCTTCCACGGCGGTGATCTTGCCGGCGTTGGTGACGCCGATCTTCACTCGCATCCAGGTGCCCGGGGTCGGCCCGGTGGCGCGGATCACCTCGTTGCGGTCCATCGCCATCTTGATCGGGCGGCCGCTCTTGCGCGACATCACCGCGGCCAGCAGTTCGAGGTAGGAGGTGGTCTTGCCGCCGAATCCGCCCCCGATCTCCATCGGGATCACCTTGATCTTGGAGACCGGCATCTGCAGCAGGTCCTGGAGCTCGTTGCGGATCGCAAAGGCGCCCTGCGAGGAGCACCAGACCTCGAGGTGACCGTCCTCGTGCCAGAGCGCGGAGGCGTTGTGGGTCTCGATGTAGCCCTGGTGGACGGTCGCGGTCTCGTACACGTTCTCGAAGATGTGGTCGGCGGCCGCGAATCCGGCCGCAACGTCGCCTTCCTCGTAGATGCGGTGCTCGGCGACGTTTGACGGGTCGTCGCCGGCCTCGCCCTCGGTCATGGTCCGGATTTCATCCAGGATCACCGGGCCGTCGCCGTCGCGCACCTGGCGCGCGGTCATAACCGGGTCGAGCACCTCGTATTCGACCTTGATCAGGCGGGCCGCTTCCTCGGCGGTGTGCGGGTCGGACGCCGCCACGGCCGCGATCGCGTGCCCGTCGTAAAGGGCCTTGTCGGTGGCCAGCATGTTCATGGCCTTGAACTTGGTCGACTGCAGGCCGCCCTCGCCGATGTCGGTGAGGCCGGTCTTGGGCTCCGGCAGGTCGGCGCTGGTGATGACCGAATGAACGCCCGGGTAGGCCTCGGCCGCCGAGGTGTCGATCGAGAGGATGTTGGCATGGGCGTGCGGGGAACGCAGCACCTTGCCGTACAGCTGGCCGGTCAGCCAGATGTCGGATCCGTAGGCGGCGCGGCCGGTTACCTTGTCGACGCCGTCATGCCGGACGGGCGATTTGCCAAGGACCTTGAAGTCCCCGGTCTTGACCAGGTGGGTTTCAGTTGCCATCGTCAGGCTTCCTCCCGCATGCGCGCGGCCGCGTCCTGGACCGCTCGGATGATCTTGTCGTAGCCGGTGCAGCGGCAGAGGTTGCCAGCCAGCCACCAGCGGATTTCGTGTTCGCTTGGGTCCGGATTCTGCTCCAGCAGGGCTTTCGCCGCGATGATGAAGCCCGGGGTGCAGATCCCGCACTGCAGGGCCGCGTTCTCAAGGAACGACTGCTGCAGCGGATGGAGCTTGTCGGGTTCGCCGACTCCCTCGATGGTCTCGATCTCGCAGCCAGCCGACTCGACCGCCAGCACGCAGCAACTGTTGACCAGGCGGCCATCCATGACC
>JAPPKV010000218.1 GCA_028819775.1 Gammaproteobacteria bacterium
CCTACGACTTGGCGCGACAACAGGGTGCCGAAGTGATCATCGGCCCGCTCCGGAAGGAGGCAGTTGCGGCCTTCTCGGCGCTGTCTCCGGCACTGCCCGTCATCGCCCTCAATCATCTCGATCCCGGCACCCCGACCACCGACGACATGGTGCAGTTCTCGCTCGCCATCGAAGACCAGGCGTCCGCCATCGCCGATGCGATCGCAGCAGCGGACATCGAACGCATCGTGCTCTTCGATTCCCCGGCCCGTTGGTCCGGCCGCGCTCGGATCCGGTTGGAAGACGAACTCGACGGCGTCGAAGCCGTCGGCTTCGGCACCTTTCACCGCCTTGGTGAGATCACCAACGTCGTCGGCGAAGCACTGCACATCAGCGAGAGTCAGACGCGCGCCACGGAGATCGAGTCGTTGTTGGGGACGACACTCGAGTTCGCGCCCCGCCGGCGAGACGACGTGGATGCCGTGGTGGCGCTGATCGACGCCGACGAGTTCCTGTCGCTGAAACCCACACTCGACTTCTACTTCGCCGGCGACCTGCCCGTATTCGCGCCTTCGACGGGAACCCTCGGCAACGTCGACCTGTCGCGCCTCGAGGGAGTACGGGTCTGCGCCATGCCGTGGACGCTCGATGCGGGAGACCTCGGCGAGTCCGTCTACGAGTCATTCCCGGCCAGCCGAGGCACCTACTCATCGCTCTTCGCCCTTGGCGTCGACGGGTTCCGGCTCGCCAACCAAATGGACCGGCTGACCGTTCGCCGAGAACCCATTCCCGGCAGCACCGGGGTCCTGTCGCTCGGGGAGGACGGCCGCATTCGTCGGACGCTGGTCTGGGCCGAGGTGGTCGGCGGACGGCTAGTCCCTCTGTGGAATGACGTCAACTGATCCCCTGCATAGCTCGCTATCGGACATCTACAGTTGCCGTCCCGATGATCGAGAAACGGTGGCTACGAGGACTGCGTCGCGCGGGCGCGTCACTGATTCCGGATGCTCGGCGGGACCCGCTGCGTATCGGGCGGCGGGCGGAACGACGGGCGGAACGGCTCCTTCGCCGGCATGGGCTGCGTACGTTGGCCAGGAACTACACCCGTCGGACCGGCGAAATCGACTTGGTCATGCTGGATGGCGACGTACTAGCCTTCGTGGAAGTCCGCTTCCGATCGGAAGGCGCTTGGACTTCCGGTTTGGGCTCGGTCGACGGGAACAAGAGGCGCCGCCTCACCCGCACGGCCGAGCGATACCTGGAGGAACATCCCGAGCATCGCTACCGCGGAATTCGATTTGACGTCGTGTCCGCTTCAAGGGGAAACTACCGCATCGCATGTGAATGGATTCAGGATGCGTTCGATGCAATGGATGGCTGAACTCTCCCCCGCCGTTTGCGGCGGACCGACCGCTTGCGGCGGACCACGTCCTGTTCGGATCGTTTTGCATTGCCTCACAGCCATGCTCGTCGCGGCGCAGGTCGGCTGCGTGAATTCCCATCGAACGCCCGGCACCTGGCTCGACGACGAAGCCATCGAACGGATGGCCTCGCGTCGCATCGATGAAGCCGACGAGCGCCTGGCGATCAGCCACGTCAACGTCGTGAGCTACGACGGGATCGTGCTGCTGACCGGGCAGGTCGAAGACGCGGGTCTGCGCAGCCTGGCCGAAGATGCGATTCGCGAGATCGACAAGATCCGCAAGATCCACAACGAAATCCAGATCGGCGGCGCGATCAGCCTGGTGGCTCGGACCAATGACAACTGGCTGCAGACGAAGGTCAAGGCGCAGCTCCTCGCCGACGAAGATGTCGAGGCGTCGCGGATCAAGGTATTCGTCGAGGATGGCGTCGCCTACCTGATCGGCGTCGTGCCACGCGAACAGGCGGATGCCGCGGTTGCCATCGCCCGGACCGTGTTCGGGGTCCAGCGAGTCGTGAAGGTGTTCGACTACGTGGAGAACAGCTCCTAGCGCTATTTCACCAGCGAGAGCTTCGGTCGGGACGGTGGTTCCGGCTCGGTTGGCGCGTCGTGGTCTTCGACCTCGAATACCATTCCCCTGCTGTTTTCCCGTGCGTACACGGCTACGACCGTGCCGATTGGCGCGCTCACATGCACGGGTTGCCCGCCGAACCGGCAATCCACCTCCAGCGTGTCCTTGCCGATGACGAGATTTCGGGTTGCCGTGGCGGACACATTGAGAACAAGGCGACCGTCGGTCGCGTAGTCGAGCAACGCCTCGGCACCGCGCGCGTCCGCCGCCACCACCAAGTAGGGTGTCCAGGAGTTGTCGACGATCCAGTCGACGATCGCCCGAACCAGGTAGGGT
>JAPPKV010000289.1 GCA_028819775.1 Gammaproteobacteria bacterium
TCACCTGTTTCGACGTCGCGGTGCAGGGCTTCGAGGCCGAGGGGCAGATCGTCGGTGCGTTCGATCGCGCCGAGTTCATGCGCCATCCACCCGACGTGATTCTGCTGACCCGGGGCGGCGGCTCGCTGGAGGACCTTGCCGCCTTCAACCTCGAATCGGTGGCGCGGCGGATCGCGGCCGCCCGTATTCCGGTGGTTTCCGCCATCGGTCACGAGACCGACGTGACCATCGCGGACTTTGTCGCCGACCGACGCGCGCCGACGCCCTCAGCGGCGGCGGAGATGGTGACGCCGGACCGTCACGATATCGAGAACCGACTGCGACGCGCGGAGGCGGCGTTCGTCGCTCGAGTCAGGACGCGACTCGATCTCGACCAACGGCTGCTCGGGGCGACAAGACGACGCCTCGTCCATCCAGGACGCACCGTGGAGCAGCAAATGCTACGCACCGACGAACTCGGCGAACGGCTGCTCGGGGCAACGTCGGCCAGGATCGCCGGGTCGCGCACCAGCCTTGTTCACCGCGTTCAGCTTCTCGCCCGTTGCAATCCGGCGACACGCCTGGCGCCCGCGCGCGAACGCGTCATACGCGCCGCTAGCCGACTTCGGACGACCTCGTCCAAGTCGATGGAACAGGCCGAAAGCCGCCTCGCAACGCTCAGCCGCGCCCTGAATGCGGTCAGCCCGTTGGCGACCCTCGAGAGGGGATTCGCGATCGTCGCCAAGCCGGACGGCAGCCGCTGGGGTCAACCGGTGGCGTCCGTAGCGGACGTCGAACAAGGCGACGCGATCGTCGCCCACTTGGCCGATGGGACCGTACAGGCTATTGTGCAGGAGACGGAAACGCCCACGCCCAAGGACGGATAGACGATGGCTCCACTCGTACTCATGCTTGCCGCGACCGTGACCGTGGACACCGGCGGCGTGGCGGCGTTGCCCCTTCCGGCGGGTGCCGTCGATGTGCTCTACGGCGACGAACCGGCGCTAATCGTCGCGGAGCACGTGATCGTGGGCGTAGGGCTAGACGCCGCACCCGGTGCACACCACGTCGTCGTGCACACGGTGAACGGGAACAAGACGATCGACTTCAACGTCGTCGCCAAGGCGTATCCAGAACAACGGCTGACCATCCCCGACCGTCGCAAGGTCAACCCGTTGCCCGAAGATCTCGAGCGGATCGGGCGCGAGACGAAGCTGCAACGCGCCGCCTATGCCCGTCGGACACCCGTTCGGCAAGACCTGCTGCCGTTCAGGCAACCGGTTCAGGGCATCTATTCCAGCCCGTTTGGACTGCGTCGGTTCCTCAATGATCAACCGCGATCGCCGCACTCCGGTCTCGACATCGCCGCCGACACCGGCACGCCCATCGCCGCGCCGGCTCCGGCCACGGTGGCGCTCACCGGCGATTTCTTCTTCTCGGGCAATGTGGTCTATCTCGACCACGGTGGCGGCCTCGTCACGATGTACGGCCACCTGGACCGCATCGACGTCAAGGATGGCCAGGAGGTCGACCGTGGCGACATCATCGGCGCGGTCGGCGCCACCGGTCGAGTCACCGGTCCGCACCTGCATTGGACCGTCAGCATCCAGGGCGACCGGGTCGACCCGATGGTCCTGATGCAGGTATTCGATAGGCTAGCAGGGGCAGCCCAGCCCGACGAGTGATCGCGGACGAGGACAAGTCTAGCCCCTACGCCCTCACATCAAGACCTCGCACGGATCGGCTCCGCGAATTGACGACCGGGGCCGTCAGGACGACCCGTGTCGAATCACCCGCCGCCGGCGTTTGATCTGACGACGCGTTAGCTCGTTGCGGCGACCCGCGTAGGGATTCCGGTTCGTTCGGGTCTCTAGGCGTACTGGAACGCCCACCAGGTCGAGTTCGTCCCGGTAGCGGTTGACGAGGTAACGCCGGTAGCTGTCCGGCAACGCCTCGGTGCGGTTGCCGTGCACCACGACCGTCGGCGGCTGATCGCCGCCCTTGTGGGCGTATCTCAGCTTGATCCCCCGGCCTTGCACCATTGGCGGCGGATGGTCCGTCGTGGCGGCGGCGAGAATTCGGTTGAGTTCCGCCGTCTGTACATCGAACTCGCCCGCCCGGTAGACGTTCGAGACGATGCCCAGCAGGGACTTGACGCCGCGCCCGTGGAGGGCCGAGATGTAGCGGAGGGGAATCCAGGGCGCGAAAGCCAGCCGCCGTTCGACGGAGGTCCGCACACGGGCCCTCTCGTCCTTGTCCAGACCGTCCCACTTGTTGACGGCAAGCACGATGCCCGCACCCCGATCGATCGCATAGTCCAGTACGT
>JAPPKV010000092.1 GCA_028819775.1 Gammaproteobacteria bacterium
TTCACCTACCTGAAGGTGGTTCTCATCGCGGCATTCTGCCTGCTTGGCTGGACCCTCACCGACGCACCCCAGGACATCACGTTCCTGCCAGCCGCCGGAGACGGAGCCCTGGTCGCATCCGGTGCCTTTGCCGTGGCGCTCATCTACGTCAACTACGCCTACACCGGGTGGAACGCCGCGACGTACGTGATAGACGAACTCGATCGGTCCCGGGAGACCCTATCCCGCATCTTGCTGACCGGGACGGCCGTCGTGATGGCGCTCTACCTGTTGTTGAACTACACGTTTCTCTATGTCGCGCCAATGGACGCCCTGGCGGGCAAGCTGGAGATCGGCTACGTGGCGGCGCAATTCGTCTTCGGCGACACCGGCGCCGCGATCATGGGCATTGCGCTGGCGCTGCTCTTGGTTTCCACGGTCAGCGCCATGACCCTGGCGGGACCCCGGGTTCTGCTGGTCATCGGGCAGGACTTCGGCGCCCTTCGCTTCCTCGCACGCACCAACGCCCACGGCGTCCCTGTGGTGGCCGTTGCCTTGCAGGCGGCCTTTGCCGTGACGCTGGTGCTGACGGCCACGTTCGAGTCCATCCTGGTGTTCGCCGGGTTCACCTTGGGCGCAAGCACGCTGTTCACCGTGGCGGGCCTGTTCGTCCTCCGGTTGCGGCGCCCGAAACTCGAACGGCCATATGGCGTCCCGCTCTATCCGCTGCCGCCCCTGGTCTTCCTGGCACTCATGGGATGGACCTTGACCTACCTCCTCGTGCAGCGGCCCATGGAGGGCCTGGCCGGCGTGGCGATCCTGGCCACCGGCGGCGCGTTCTATGGGGTGAGTCGTCGGCTGTCCGCTCGGCACGGACCCGACCATACAACGCCCGGTGCAAAGGTATGATTCGCTGCCGGGGTTGAGGGCCGCGGGATCCACAATGGAGATGCAAGCAACCGGGCCGTCAAGCCCCAACACGTCGGACAGGACGCGCACCGTCGGTCTCGTGCTGGGCGTTGTCGCGTTCACGGCCCTGACCGTGTTCCCCGTCGACCCGGGGAACGATCCGGCCAGCCGGCTTGCCGCAATCGCCGCGCTGATGGCGATCTGGTGGATGACGGAGGCCATCCCGCTCTTCGCCACCGCGCTCTTGCCCTTGGTGCTGTTCCCGCTGCTCGGGGTCATGTCGGGAAAGGAGACCGCCCCGGCCTACATCAACAGCACCATCGTGCTGTTCATCGGCGGTTTCATGATCGCGCTCACGATGCAGCGCTGGAACCTGCACCGCCGCATCGCGCTGAACATCATCCGGCTGGTCGGCGGCGGACCGGCACGCATCGTGCTCGGCTTCATGATCGCCGCCGCCTTCCTGTCGATGTGGATCTCGAACACCGCAACCGCAGTGACCATGGTGCCCATGGGTCTCGCCATCGTCCTCCAGGTGGAGGAACGGTTGGGGGCCGGCAGCCCCGCCGCGCACCGGTTCTCCGTCGCGCTGATGCTCGGCATCGCCTACGGCTGTTCCGTGGGCGGCATGACGACGTTGGTGGGGACGCCGCCCAACCTATCGCTGGTGCGCATCTTCGAAATCATGTTCCCCGAAGGTCCGAGCATCGCCTTCGGCCAGTGGATGATCGTCGCCTTGCCCGTAGGGGTCATCATGGTGCTGACGGCGTGGTTCGTCATCACCCGCGTGCTGTACCGGGCGCCGCCGGAAGTCAAGGTCGAAGCCGCGGTGGTCGACCGCGAACTCGAACGCTTGGGCCCCGTCACCTTCGAGGAACGGGCCGTGTTGGCGGTATTCGCCGCCACCGCGCTGCTGTGGGTGTTTCGGGTGGACCTGAATCTTGGGACGTTCACCCTTCCGGGCTGGTCGCGCCTGCTGCCCTGGCCCGGACTCGTCGACGACGGCACCGTGGCGATCACCATGGCGTCGTTGCTGTTCTTCATACCGGGACGCGGCCCAGACGGCGAGCGCACACGGCTGATGGGGACGGAGGTGATTCCCCGGTTGCCGTGGAACGTCGTGCTGCTTATCGGCGGCGGCTTTGCCCTCGCGGAAGCATTTCAGCAAACGGGGCTCGCCGAGTTCATCGGCGGCCAGTTCGCCGCAGCCGGCGCATTGCCGGTCTTCGTGCTGATCCTGGTGGTGTGCCTCGCGCTGACTTTCCTCACCGAACTCACCAGCAACACCGCAACGACCGAGATGATCCTGCCGATTCTCGCCTCGGTGGCCGTGGTCACCGGCACCCATCCGCTGATGTTGATGATCCCGGCCACGATGTCCGCGTCGTGCGCCTTCATGATGCCGGTGGCGACGCC
>JAPPKV010000281.1 GCA_028819775.1 Gammaproteobacteria bacterium
GCCACCTGCGTCCAGGAAGGACTGATGCGATGGAATACACCGAGTACAACGTAGGCCATGCCTCGGGGCAACCGAAGGCCCCGGAAGTCGCGGTTCGGAAACCCACCCTTTTCGAGGATCCGGACTTCCTGACGCCTGGCCCGACGCTCAACGCCGCGGAGATCGGCCACTTCAAGGAACAGGGCTTCATCGTCAAACGGGGGCTGATCGACGACGAGAAAGCCTTCGAGCAGACGATCGACTACCTGTGGAGCAATGTCCCGCGTCAAGTGCTCCGGCGTGACGATCCCGCCACCTGGCTGGATTCGCCGGACAAGAAGTGGACCGAAGACGACATCCCCCGCATCGGCCGTCTGATCCACGACAACTGGAAGATGAGATCACCCGGGCCGAAGGGCATCGGCACCGAGTCATTTCTCGTCGAGGGCATCGCCAACCACCCGAACATGATCGCGACGGCCCGGGCGTTCTTCGATGCGCCGATCAAGCCGCCGCGTCGCGTCCGCGGCATCTACGCCGTGTTGCCGAAACCGTCTTCCGCAGTGGGGCGCTTGGGGCCGCATGCGGACTACATGGCCGCCGAGCTTTCGGCCATGGTCCTGGTGCATGAGATCCTTCCGCACAGCGGCGGATTCACGCTGTGGCCCGGTTCGCACCTGCGCCTGCACCCCCATTGGGACACGGTCCACGGCGGCGTGATCTCCGAGGATCGCCGCGAGGGGTTCCGGCAATCGCGCGATGCGGTGCTGCGCGACATCACCCCGGTGGAGTTCACGGGGCATGCCGGCGACGTCGTGTTCTGGCATCCGCGAACCATGCATTCGGCGGGCGTCAACTGCTCCGCCGATGGCGGGAATCCCACCGTCCGCCTGGTCGTGCCCTGCGACTACCAACGCGACGGGATGACCTACTACGACGACGAAGAATACGGCCCCGGCGAGAAGTACCAGTGGTGGGTGGATACCCGGAACTACCGCGAGGATGTCGCGACCACTGCGGACAACATTTGGAGCGGCTGGGCGGTTTGACTCGGTTGGATATGGCACCAGGTTCCTATGCGGTTCGTGCCGGCCCCTCTCAACCCGTGTGTTTCCGTTCGGCCATTGGCAAGCGGGCCGTGACACGTCTGCTCGTGCCGCTCCCCGCCGTGTTCGTGGGCTTCGGCCTCCTCTCGGGCGACGGCATCAAGACGGCGTTGGGAGCATCACTGCTCGCAGCCGCCTGGGCATTCGAAATCTGGATTGTCTACCGGTACGCTCGCTACTTGATCGTAGACGAGACCCTTGTGATTCACCGTGGAATCGAGAAGCGCCGGATTCGTCTCGCCGCGATTGTCAGCGTAAGCCGGCGTGCCTACGCCGAGATCTGGGCGACGCACCGACCGTCTGATGACTTCGCCCTAGGCACGAACATGCTGGAGATCCAATACAGCGGCGACTCGAAGGTCCTAGTCTCGCCCAGTGACGAAGACGCGTTCCTTGCCGCTATCGGCCAGTCCACCGATACGCCCTGAACAGGCTCGACTCCGACCGCGTCGGCCTGTCAGTAGGCCGAGTTCGCGATTTCTGCTTCTCATCTAATCTAATCTAAGATGATCATCTTGGCAGACATGACGAGGAGCGACAGTTCAATGAAGCGCGTGTTCTGGACGCTGGCCATGCTCGTGTGCCTGGTCGGCGCGGTCGTGGCCGCGTTCGTCGCAGTCATCGCGATCCCGGTGGCAATCGACCCGTTCACGGCGCTGGTTGCCCTCGGATTCGCGGCGGTTCTCGGAGCCGGGGCCGCCGTCTGCATTGCCCGTCTGCGCAAGTGTTGAAGCGAGTCGCCTTCTCCACGGTCCCGGTCGGGGCCACGGAGCTTGTAGGCGATATGATTCCATCCGCTCCGCTGCACCTTGGGCTTGGGCCGGGGGACTAGGCAGCCATGTTGTGGTTCGCCAGCATTGACTACACCTCGCAAACCTGTAGTTTTCACGGACACTCGCCGTCGGTCGTGGGCCGCTCCCTCGAACAACCAAGGAGTCCAACCGTATGAGACATTTGGCTCTTGTATTTGTATTTTTGACCGCAGCATGTGGTAACGGGAGCGGGCCCGATGAAGGCGCGGCCGAACCGGACGCGTCGGCCGATGCCGGCGCGGAACGAGCGAGCAACGGGCTATGTGTCCACATGGGACCGCAAACGCCTCGCGACATCGGGAGCGCAACGGGCCTGAACACGGAGGCGTTTCCGCTGGCGCCGCCGGCGAGCGAGATGAACCTCTGCAACATTCACACGCACACCAACGCCGAACACAAGGGC
>JAPPKV010000062.1 GCA_028819775.1 Gammaproteobacteria bacterium
GTTTCCAGGCCCTTCGTGCAGATGGCGTCCTTGATGGCGATGGGCACGCCGGCCAGCGGTCCGGTCGTTTCGCCGGCAGCGATACGGCGGTCCACTTCCTGCGCGTCCTCGATTACCGTCTCCGGGTCGACCGCGAGATAGGCGTTGATGGCGGGGTCTTTCACTTCGATGAGGCCCAGGACTTCCCTGGCCACCTCTTCCGCGGTCACCTCGCCGGACTTGATCCGCGGCGCCAGGTCGTGGGCCGCCATTTCGATTAAGTTTGCCACACGTTACTCCAAATGCATAGTCGGCGTTTTTTACCGCGCGATCAACAGGGTCACGCGGTGAGACTCCGTGCCCGGCAGTTCCATTGGCGCCCCGTGCGCGTCCCGGTTCGTAAACGGATGGTGCATGACGATGTCCTGTCGGCCGTCCCGATTGAGGTCCGTCATCCAGGCGAATTCCTCGTCATTGGGCAGTTCGATCGTCACCTTCTGTGGCTCGTCCGCAAACAGTCCAGGGGCAGGCACGCCCTCGTAGATATGCAGTTCCCGGTGGGTCCACTCGATCAGCAGGTCGGCGCGGTCGTTTCCCGTCACGTCCCCAATGAACAGGCTCTTGTTGAACGCGCGCAAGTACTGTTCGCGATCCCTTCGTCGTGCGTGTTTTCCGCCCTGGAGCACGACCTCCAGTGGAACCCAACCCGGCTCCCGCGGACTCGGGGCGCCGTCCAGTTGGATGCGTCGCGTGGCCGTGGCGCGGTCCGGGATGCGGTCGTCGCGCACGTGGTGGAAGGCGACATTCAACCACACGTCATCACCCATGAAACCCTTGATTCGCTTGAAGAGGCTGCCTTCGAGATACTTATTCTCGATCGACGTGACGACGAGGTCGCCTTCGCCGTCCCCGTCAAGATCGCGGGGCTCCATGGCAAGCTGGACCTGATTTTCGGTCTGAATCGTTACATCCGGACTGGACGCGAATTGGATGGGGCTGGCGGAATCTGGCGAGCCATTGGATTCACCTGCGCTATCGACTCCGCGCGAGCCAAAATACACTTCGTAAGCTGATCGTTTGTCCCTGATCCGCGCTCCCGCGAGGACGTACACCACCATGTCGGCGATGCCGTCGGCGTTCAGGTCGTCGAACGAGTGAAGTGCGCGCCCCGTCATTTCCCCGTCGGCAAGCGAAGTGACCTCGTCGGTGTCGAAACGCACGTCGGTGGTGAAAGTCACCTGTTCAGGGTCGAAGCGGCCCTGGTCGTCCTGGACATGTGCTTCGAAGTGGTCCTCGTTCCAGGACACCAGGTCGACACGGCCGTCGCCGTTAGCGTCGAACTCATGGATCCGGCTCACGCTCCAGGGATCGAACCGGTATCCGTCGGCGCCGAGGATCGGGTCCAGGTTGGGAGGAGGACCGGTTACCACCGGATCGGCGAAGGCACCGCTTTCCATCTGGACGTAAACCTGGAAGCCATTGTCGCCGGGTACGACCAGGTCGATCCGGCCATCGCCGTTCACGTCCCGGGTGACGTCTACGTGCGGTACCTCACCTTCATGGGGTGCGCGGAAACCGGTCGCGACAGACGCGACGGACACAAGTTCATGCTTAGCGTCCGAACCGGGATCCCACGCGTTGATCCGCCCGGGTTCGCCAGTAATCAGGCGATCTCGGCCATCGATGTGAGCAACATCGACGAAGGTCACACCGGGACGCAGCCGCGTATCGATCCGCAGTGCCCAGGTACCGTTCGCCGAGGACGACGTGCGCGCTTCAGCCATCCCCGGATCTCCTTCATTGGGTTCTGCTTCGTAAGCATAGATGCGCAGGCGGCGGCCGCCGTCTTCTTCGATCTTCACCACGGCCAGATCCGCCACTTCATCGCCCAGCAGGAAGCCTTTCAGCACCGTCTGCCATACCGCCGGTCCAATGTCGATTTCGTGCCGGTCGAAAGCGTAAACGGTGGGTTGCGCGGCGGCGTTTGCCTGGTCGGCGTGACCATAGCCGCCCGCGAGCACCACCGCGATGAGGGCGACGACAACCGCCATCACGTACGGCAGCCGGTCGAGCGGCCTTAAGGTGCACCGGTCAAGCCACCTGAACGAAAGCCGGACGAGCCCCACGATCGAACGCAGCGCTAGCCGCCTGTATGGCCTCCGCTGGTGGTTGTGTGTCGAGGGTAGGAGATTTCGATATGGATGGATGCAGCTGGAATGTGGTTTCGTCATCTCGTCAGGGTGCTAGTACCAGCGATAGTAATAAGTGGCGAAACCGATCCCGAGGATGCTGATGACGTTCACCTTGACCGTGAAGCCGA
>JAPPKV010000345.1:0-1628 GCA_028819775.1 Gammaproteobacteria bacterium
GAACAAGGTCTGGGCCCGGGAACCCGACGGCCTGCGCTGGGAGTGGTACCGCGTAATCGAAGACGTCGACTAACGTCGACCCCTGCACGGCGTCACCACGCGCCAAGAACCAGCCTGATCACGACGGCCAGAGCACCGACGCCCGCAACGCCGAGCATCCACAGCACGATGAACCAGCCGATCTCCTTCGGTCCGGTCTTGTCGATGTGGTCGTGCTCTTTGCCCACACACTTGAACATCAGTGGTAGCCGGCATCCGGGTCGACCTTGCCCCGGAAGACCCAGTAGGAATACGCAGTGTAGGCAAGGATCATCGGCAGAAGGATTGCCGCGCCGATCAGCATGAACTGCAGGCTGCCGTCGGGCGCGGCGGCTTCCTGGATGCTGATGGCACGGGGCACGATGTAGGGATAGAGACCGATACCGAGCCCGGCAAAGCACAAGCCGAACAGCCCGATCGACGCGGGGAACGGCACCGTGTCCCGTTTTGTCATCAGACCCCATGCCAGCAAGGCCGCGAGGGCGGCGGTGAGTGTGGGCACCGGCAGGACAAAGACAATCTGCGGGAAGGCGAACCAGCGCGCGGCGATCTCCGGCGACAGGAAAGGCATCCAGAGGCTGACGACGCCTATGAACCCCAGCATTGCGATCGCGGCGATCCGGGCTAGAACATAGGCGCGCTCGCGCAGGTCGCCCGTTGACTTGAGGACGAGCCAAGTCGTGCCCAGCAGACCATAGCCTGCCGTCAGTGCGATCCCGCACATGACCGAAAAGGGACTCACCCAATCCCACCAACCACCTGAATAGGACCTGCCCTCGACCTCGATGCCTTGGACGATGGTGCCGAGCACGATTCCCTGTGCGCAGGTTGCGGCTAGCGAGCCCAGATGGAAACCACGGTCCCAGAAGGATCGGTGCGCCGGGTCGCGCCACCGGTATTCGAAGGCGACGCCGCGGAATACCAACGCGAGGATCATCGCGATCATGGGGGCGTACAACGCCGGCATCAGTACGGCGTAGGCGAGGGGAAAGGCGGCGAACAATCCCCCGCCGCCGAGGATCAGCCAGGTCTCGTTGCCGTCCCAAACGGGCGCGACGCTGTTCATCGCCCTGGCTCGGTTTTCGTCGGTGCCGAGAAGGGGGAAGACGATGCCGATGCCCAGGTCGAAGCCGTCGAGTACGACGTAGGTGAAGACGGCAAAGGCCAGAATAAGGGCCCAGACAGTCGGCAGATCAATCATGACCGGAGCCATCGCGGAGTGGTTGCGTCATGAGTGCCGAATGTAGGTTCTTGGGCTGACGTTCACTCGGGCGCGACTCGGTTTCCACGGGGCCGCGACGCATCATGCGGAGCAGGTACCAGATGCCGAAACCGAACACGACGAGGTAGACGATCACGAACGCGGTCAGCGATGCCGCGACGGCCGGCGTGTCGATGGGCGAGGCCGAGTCGGCGGTCAAGAGCTGGCCATAGACGGTGTACGGCTGCCGGCCCACCTCCGTGGTCACCCAGCCGGCGACGATGGCGACGAAGCCCGATGGGCCCATCGCGACCGCGGTTCGAAGGAATACGGGCCTCTCGAACAGTCTTCGCCGCCGCCGCAGGACAAGGCTGGACAATCCCAGTAC
>JAPPKV010000345.1:1638-2299 GCA_028819775.1 Gammaproteobacteria bacterium
ACGATCAGCAGGCCGATCCCGACCATGATGCGGAATGAGAAGAACACGGCCGCGACGGGTGGCTGGTCCTCATCGGGCACGCTGTCGAGTCCGTTGACGGGATGGTCCAGGTCATGGTGCAGGATCAAGGAAGCCATTCTGGGAATGCCGATGGCATGGTCGAGTCGCTGATCCGCCTCGTTGGGCAATCCGAAGAGAAACAGCGGCGCACCCTGAGGATAGGACTCGTAGTGTCCCTCCATGGCCATCACCTTGACGGGCTGATGCTGCAGCGTGTTGAGCCCGTGCAGGTCGCCGGCCACGACCTGCAAAGGGGCGATGATCGCGACCATCCACATGGCCATGGAGAACATCTTGCGGGCTTCGGCGTTTGTTCGTTCCCGCAACAGGTGAAACGCGCCGACCCCACCAACGACCAACGCAGTCGTCAGATAGGCAGCGAGGACCATGTGTACGAGGCGAAACGGGAACGACGGGTTGAACACGATGGCGAACCAACTAACGGGAACGAACTGGCCCGCGTCGTTGAGGGCGAAACCGGCTGGGGTGTGCATCCAGGAGTTCACCGCGAGGATCCAGAAGGCCGATACCAGCGTGCCGGCGGCGACGATGCCGGTCGCGACCACGTGCAGGGACTTCGAAACACGCCCCATGCCGAAGA
>JAPPKV010000344.1 GCA_028819775.1 Gammaproteobacteria bacterium
TCAACCGGGTTCGCGCCGTGATGCCGTCCAAGGCGGGCATGCAGGAGTGGCAGGCAACCCAGGCGCTCGCAAACGCCATGGGCTACCCGATGAACTACACGTCGGTCGAAGAGATTCTTGGGGAGATCGCCCAACTCACGCCGATCTTCGCCGGCGTCACCTTCGACCTTCTGGACCGGGAGGGCAGCGTGCAGTGGCCGTGCAACGAGCAAGCGCCCACCGGCACACCGGTGATGCACGAAGAGCAGTTCGTGCGCGGCAAGGGCCTCTTTGTCCTCACCGAGTACCAGCCCACGCCCGAGCGCGCCAACCGCAAGTTCCCGCTGCTCTTGACCACGGGCCGGATCCTGACCCAGTACAACGTGGGTGCCCAGACCCGGCGGACGGACAACGTCGAGTGGCTCGACGAGGACGTTCTGGAGATCCACCCGGCGGATGCCGAGACCCGCGGCGTCCGTACCGACGACTGGGTCTCGGTCACCAGTCGCATCGGGGAGATCACGCTGCGCGCCAAGGTGACCACCCGGGTAGTGCCCGGTGTCGTCTACACCACGTTCCACCATCCCCAGACCGGCACCAACGTGGTGACCACCGAGTTGTCGGACTGGGCCACGAACTGCCCCGAGTACAAGGTGACGGCGGTCGAAGTGAGGCCGGCGAACCACCGTTCCGAGTGGCAGGACCGTTTCGCGGAGCGGGCTCGGAACCAGGCCGAGGCGTTGGCCGCGGCGGGTAGCTAAAGCCGTCCGCCCCCGTGGCGACATTCGAATCCGACGGATCGAGCCCGACGGCGCCGGCGCAGAGCCAGCGCGTCGACGTGGCCTTTCATGGGCGGGACACCGACGAAACCACCGATCTGGTCACCGTCGAGGAGCCCATGGAGATCCGGCTTGGTCTCGCGACCGGGCACGGAACGGACGAGCAGAGCATTTCCGTGACCATGCGGACCCCGGGCAATGACTTCGACCTGGCCATCGGGTTCCTCTACACCGAAGGGGTGATTCGCGACCACGCCGACATCGACCGTGTCGAGTACTGCGGCCCGCCGAGTCCCGACAAGGGCCTGTACAACGTCGTCAAGGTGACCCTTGCCGATAAAGTCCGTTTCGATGCCGCGAAACTCGTGCGGCATTTCTTCACGTCCTCGAGCTGCGGAATCTGCGGCAAGGCATCGCTCAACGCGGTTCGCATCCAACTGCCCGAGGGGGAACGCGAGGACTTCGAAATCGACGCCGGCGACCTCCACCGACTACCCGAAGCGCTACGCGCGAGCCAAACCGAGTTCGACCGCACCGGCGGGCTCCACGCCTCGGCGTGTTTCGATGCCAAGGGGCAAATCCGCCGCCTTCGCGAGGATGTCGGCCGCCACAATGCCTTGGACAAGCTCATCGGTTCCTTCTTGGAGGAGCCTCGGCCGCTTGCGGGTCTCGGTATCCTGCTCTCCGGCCGTGCCAGCTTCGAGTTGATCCAGAAGGCCGCCATGACCCGTGCCGCGTTCGTCGCCGCGGTCGGCCCGCCGTCCAGCTTGGCCGTCGAACTCGCCGAGGAACTCGGGATTACCCTGGTCGGATTCCTGAAGGCCCGTACCTTCAACGTCTATGTCGCGCCGCAGCGCATCGTCTGATCCAACCGCACTGCCCGCCGTCACGGCGATCATCCTCTGCGGCGGCCGCGCGACACGGCTCGGTGGAATCGAAAAACCCCTGGCCGACTTAGGCGGCAAATCGCTCCTTGCGCACGTGATCGCGCGGCTCGAACCCCAGGTTGACTCGATCGTGCTGTCCGTTGGGCGCAATTCTGCGCACTACGCCGGATTCGGCTACCCGGTCGTCGTCGACGACGAGCCGGACCGGGGACCCCTCGCGGGAATCGTCTCCGCATTGGCGGTGGTGGATACGCCCTGGACGCTCACCACCCCGGCGGATACCCCGTTTCTCCCCTCGAACCTTGTTCACGCCCTGGCGCCTTCCTGCCGCGAGCATGGGGCGGCCGTTGTCTCTGCGGGCGGACACCGGCAGAACCTGGCCATGCTCCTCGACGGAAAACAGGCCGCGGCGCTCGCCGAGTTCTACCGGGCCGGCGGACGCGCCGTCCACCGCTGGCTCGTCGCCAGTGGTGTCGACGAGGTGGTTTTCCCTGAGGACGGCTTCCTAAACATCAATACACCCGATGACCTGGACCACGCACTGTTGCGTCTTCGCCCTTGTGATCGGCAACAAGCGACGCCATAAAATGTCAAATAGGCACGTCGCTAACGAGGACGCACCATGAAACGCGTAGCACTGTTTGTCCTGAC
>JAPPKV010000051.1 GCA_028819775.1 Gammaproteobacteria bacterium
TGGGCGTCGGCCAGAAGTGAGCGTCGATCATGGTTTCTCCTTCGTGATTGGAGCGGCCATGCCATTCACTGCATGCCGCCAAATGGCATTGTAGTGTAGATGACGGACGACGGAGGATCGCGGTAGTGGGTCAGTCGGCGCCGCTACTATGTCCGTGGGCGTGCAGCGCCATCTCGGGTGTCTCGTGTTCTCGCGACGCCACCGTCCGGCGCATCACGAACGGATAGCTCTGGGCAACGGCGATGATGAGCGACTGGATCCGGTAGCCGTCCTCTGCGGCCGCCGAGACGATCTTGCGCACGGCCGGTGCGTCGTATGGCTCGAGTCCCCGACCGAGCGCGTAGGTCAGCAACCGCTCCGCGATCGTCGTCGCGAACCGCTCCGGTTTTCGGACCAGCGCATGCTTCAACTCCTCGACGCTGTCGACCATCGTGCCATCCGGGAGTATCGCGGCACTGTCGATGGGGTTCCACGAGTCGTCCCGCTCCCGCCAGCGACCGATTGCGTCGAAATTCTCCAGGGCGAAGCCGGCCGGGTCGATGAGGTTGTGGCAGTTCGCACACGCCGGGTGGTCGCGATGACCCTTTAGTTGCTCGCGCAACGTCGGTGCCTTCACACCGGGTGTTCCGCCTTCCAAGTCCGGTACGTCCGGGGGCGGCGGGGGCGGCGGTGTGCCGAGGAGATTGGCCAGGATCCACTTCCCCCGTAGCACCGGCGAGGTTCGATCCGGGTGCGACGTGATCGCCAGCAGGCTGCCATGTCCCAAGAGTCCGCCACGGGGGCTCTCGGCAGAGAGTTCCACCCGCCTCAGATCCGGATGCTGCACGCCGGCGATTCC
This sequence comes from Gammaproteobacteria bacterium, assembly GCA_028819775.1. Next base: position 839 of record JAPPKV010000051.1, read on the forward strand.
ATAGTGTTCCGCCAACCGCTTGTTCAAGAACGTATACCCCGCGGTCAGCAGTTCGGTCACCGGTCGGTCGTGGCGAAGCACGTGGTCGAAGAACCGTTCGGTCTCGGCTTGGAAGGCGTCCCGAAGTGCTTCGTCGTAGTGGAAACTCAACGGCGCGGTCGGCCGATAGAAGGCAAGGCTGCGCAGTTCCAACCATTGGCTGGCGAAGTTCGAGGTCAGGGCCCACGCCCGGGGATCGGCGAGCATCCGTCGAACCTGTGCCTCGATTTGGGCTGCCGAGTCCAGAAGCCCATGCTCGGCAGCGCTGAGGAGCGGTTCGTCGGGAATGCTGCTCCAGAGAAAGAACGACAGCCTCGATGCGAGTTCCACTGCACTGACCGGTCGGACCGGAGAGCCACCGGATTCCGTGTCGCCTTCGACGCGGAACAGGAAATGGGGGCTCACGAGAAGCCTGCGCACCGCGTAGCCGATGCCGTCGTCGAACGAATCGCCCCGGCGCCGCGCCTCGTCGTAGGCGCGAAAAAGGGATTGCGACTCCGCCGCCGTCGCCATTCCCCGAAACGCGCGTCGAGCGAGTGCCGTGAGGATCGTCTCGGCGCAGCTCGCCTCTTCGGCGGCGGACCGAGGGCTGCACACGAACAGCGACCGCCGGCTTGGTGTGACGCCGGGACCAGTTGCGTCGAACGGTCCCTCGACAGTCAATGTATTGAGACGGGGCACCGAGCCGGTTGCGCCCGCGGTTTCACCTTCGCCGCGCTCGTTGACCAGGGGCTCCAGGAGACCGTCGACGAGGTTCAACGGCATCTTGTAGAACCGGGCGGCCACGTCGTGCTCGCCCGCGTTCACCTTGGCTCTTGCCCGGAATTTGGGCGGCTCGCGAATCTCCCGGTCGGGTTTGGCGACGGTGAACGTGCCGATCTGACTGCCGTCCACCGCGAGTTCGAGCAGGCGGTCGACGAGTACCGGGGTCGTCCGGCGGGCGCCGGGCCGGTTGACGGGTTCGAGGGACACCGTGAACTCGTAGTCTCCATCCCTGGGGAAATAGTGACGAAGCTGCGTGCCGCCCTCGGCGCCGGGCACCGGGTCGCCGGAACGAACGCGTCGCTCCGCCTCGGTGCCGATGTGGTACGTCCTGCTGCCGAAGGCTTCCTTGCTTCCCACGACCAGCCGACTAACCGCCTTGGCGGCTGCCAGGTAGCGCTCCATGAGTAGCGGCGAGATGCGCAACGTGCCTGCCATGTTGTCGAAGCCGTGGCTGGAGTCGTCGGCCGGCAGGAAGTGGGCCGCGTCGATGTCGACGTGCAGAAGGTCGCGGATCGCGTTCTGGTATTCGCTGCGGTTCAGGCGGCGGAACACCGGCGACGGACCGGGGTCCGGCTGTTCATGGAGCAAGCGGTCCAGCTCGCTCGACAGCCAGTGCCGGAAACTGTCCGCCGTGGCTTGGTCCGGGCGATGCG
>JAPPKV010000100.1 GCA_028819775.1 Gammaproteobacteria bacterium
GCCAGGTACTCCAGCACCCGCTCCTTGACCTCTTCGAGGCCGTAGTGGTCGTCGTCGAGGATCCTCTGCGCCGCCCGCAGGTCCCGTCGTACACGCCGTCGTTTCTTCCAGGGAATCGAGAGCATCCAGTCGAGATAGCTGCGCACGACGGTGGCTTCCGCGGACATGGGCGCCATCAGACGCAGCTTGGCCAGTTCGTTCGATGCCTTCTTGCGGGCTTCCTTCGGCATTCCCGACGAGTCGATCCGCTCCTTGAGGCTGTCCAATTCGTTCGGGGCGTCGGACAGGTCCCCGAGCTCCTTGTTGATGGCCTTGATCTGCTCGTTCAGGTAGAACTCGCGTTGGCTTTTCTCCAACTGCTTCTTGACGCGCCCGCGGATGCGCTTGTCCATCCGCCGCGCTTCGATCTCCGCATCCAGGTACGCCTCGATCCGTTGCACGCGTCGCTTGAGATCGAAGGTTGCAAGAATGGATTGCTTCGCATCGAGCTTCAGCGGTGCCTGGGCGGCAATGGTATCGACCAGGCGCGCGGGGTCGTCGATGCTCGACAACGACGCGACCACGTCCTGGCGAATATCCTTGGACGTCTTGGCCAGGGCCTCGAAGCGTCCCATGAGTGACCGCAACACGGCTTCCGCCGACGCGGCGGCCAGCGTGGTCTCCTCAAATGGAGTCACGTCGGCGACGATCACCGGACCATCGACCTCGAAGCTGTCTACCTTGGCTCGCTGACCGCCTTCCACTAGTACCTTGACCTTGCCGTCCGGCAAAGGCAGCAACTGCAGGATCGTCGCGACGGTACCGACGTCGTATAGATCCTCGGGTCCCGGGTCGTCAACGGTTGCGTCCCGCTTAGTGACCAGGAGAATCTGCTGGTCGCCGGCCATGCTCGTCTCGAGCGCCTGTATGGATCGCTTGGTACCGACGAACAACGGGTGAATCCCGTGCGGGTAGATCACCATCTTGCGCAGCGGCAGTACCGCGAGACCGTTCAGCATGTCGGTCAACGGCATCGGTCAGATCGCCAGCGAGATTAGACTAGCCCGCTGGGTTTGAGGCGGACCCGGCCTCCTCTTCACCCGGCGGAACGCTTTGGTAGACGAGCATTGGATCGTTCTCGCCTTCGATCACGCTTTCGTCGACCACGACCTTGGCCACCCCCTCGGATGACGGCAAGTCGTACATGGTGTCGAGCAGTACCGACTCGAGAATCGAACGCAGGCCTCGTGCACCCGTCTTGCGTTCCATGGCTTTCTTGGCCACGGCCCGCAGGGCATCGTCCCGGAAGTCCACCTCGACTTCCTCCATCTCGAAGAGCTTGGCGTACTGGCGCGTGAGGGAGTTCTTTGGTTCGGTCAGGATGCGCATCAAGGCCTCGGTGTCGAGTTCCTCGAGCGTTGCGACGACCGGCAGACGGCCCACGAACTCCGGGATGAGTCCGTACTTGATCAGGTCTTCGGGCTCGACCTGGCGCAGCGTCTCGCCGACCGTCTTGGGATCTTTGCGGGTCACGCCCGGATCGGCCATGAAACCGATTCCAACCTTGTCGGACCGGTCCATGATGACCTTGTCCAGGCCCGAGAATGCCCCGCCGCAAATGAACAGGATGTTGGAGGTGTCAACCTGCAGGAACTCCTGCTGGGGGTGCTTCCGGCCACCTTGGGGCGGAACCGAAGCAACCGTCCCCTCGATCAGCTTCAACAGCGCCTGCTGGACCCCTTCCCCGGACACGTCGCGGGTGATCGAGGGGTTGTCCGACTTGCGCGAGATCTTGTCGATCTCGTCGATGTAGACGATGCCCACCTGGGCGCGCTCCACGTCGTAGTCGCACTTCTGGAGCAGTTTCTGAATGATGTTCTCGACGTCTTCGCCGACGTACCCGGCCTCGGTCAGCGTCGTCGCATCCGCGATGGTGAACGGCACGTCAAGCAACCGGGCCAGCGTTTCGGCAAGAAGGGTCTTGCCGCAGCCCGTGGGGCCGATCAGCAGGATATTCGACTTGGACAGTTCGACGTCGTCCTTCTTGCCCTTGTAGTTCAACCTCTTGTAGTGGTTGTAGACGGCGACCGAGAGCACCTTCTTTGCGTGTTCCTGGTGAATGACGTACTCGTCCAGTGTGCCCTTGATCTCGAGGGGCACCGGCAGCTTGGCTTTCTCGGAACCGTTGGTTCCAGACGGCACGCCTTCGCGAATAATCTCGTTGCAGAGCTCAACGCACTCGTCGCAGATGTACACCCCGGTGCCCGCGATGAACTTTCGTACCTCGTGCTGGCTCTTGCTGCAGAACGAACA
>JAPPKV010000101.1 GCA_028819775.1 Gammaproteobacteria bacterium
GAATCTTCGCCCTAGCGGACTGGTATCTCGTCAACTACAACATCTTCTCGGCACGCGGACTCTACGAACACGCCTTGTCCGTGGCCGACGGGACCCTCGCGGCCGACGATCCGGAACGGCTGAGGGCGTTGCGTGGCGTGGCGGCAACCTATCGAAGCGAACGTTTCCCGCCCTACCAAAGGGAGAGGAAATCCAGTTCGGGTCACCCGGTCAACTACCGCTACGGCACCATGCCCGCGATCAACAACTTCGCGAAGGGCGAACGTGCGCTTATCGAGGTGGTCAATGTCATCATGGCAAGCGAAGAGGCTACCAACGAAGCCGTCGCCCGCGCGGTACTGGATCTCGGCGATTGGTATCTCGTATTCGGGAAGCAGGATCGCGCGACTACGCTCTACCGGCACGTCTGGGAACTGCTGCAGCCAATGCCCGATCAGCTTGCCGAGATCTTCGACTCGCCGCAGCCGCTCTATCTTCCTTTGCCCGGCGATCCCGACAGTGACGCGGCCGCCGTCGGGCGCCCCCAGATCGGTGTGGTGGAGCTGTCTTTTCGGGTCGACGAATCCGGTGCCGTGAGCAGCATAGCGACCCTCAATTCCGACCCGCAGGATCTGATGGACGTCAAGGTGCGGCGCGCCGTGCGCCGTGCGCGCTACCGCCCCGCCTTCGACGGTCAAACCACGCTCGCCACCGAGGATGTCCGGGTGAGTCACGAGTTCAGGTACTACCCGACCGACGACTTTCCTGCTGACGACGGTTCCAACAATCAGACCGGTGCCGCAAACCATCCATCCGAGAGGGCGCTGCATGCGTCCGTCGGGCCGGGGTCCGCGGCTAGTTCCTCCTAGGAGATTGCGATGAGACGCCGTTTGCCTTCGTCGACGCAGTTGAAGCCACCGATCCGGCGATCGGCAATCGGCGTGGTCGCGGCTGTCACGGGTCTGGTATTGGCGGGCTGCCAGGTTCCGCTGCCGTCCTCCCAGCCGCAGGGAATACCGAATCCGTTTCCCAGCAGTCCGAGCAGCCCGAGCAGCCGCTCGCCGCAATCGACGCCGCCTAGCCCATCGCAGCCCTCGCCGTCCTCGATGCCTTCGCCCCCAACCCTGCCTTCCCCGTCGTCGTCTCCATCGCTGCCGTCACCGTCGCTGCCGTCCCCGTCGTCGCCGTCGTTACCGACGCCATCGCTGCCCTCCTCGTCCTCGCCATCGTCATCGACCGACAGCTCGTCGCCGTTCCCGCCCTCCGCGTCGCAACCATCCGGCGGTGGTGACGGGGGCCTTCCCAGCGTCAGGCCGCCACCTATCGGCGGACCCGAACAGGGCGGCGGGCCCGAACAGGGCGGCGGGCCCGAACAGGGCGGCGGGCCCGAGCAGGGCGGCGGACCCGAGCAGGAAGGCGGACCCGAGCAGGAAGGCGACCCAGGTGGCCTGGGATCCCCGGCTGGAGGCAACGAAGGCAGTGAAGCCGGCGGTCCCGAAAGCGGCTGGGAGGTCAGCAACGAGGACGGCGACGAGTCCGCTGGCCAAGCGGGAGCCACCGGCCAGGACGAGGGTGCCGAAGCCGACGGTTCAGAGGGCGACGGCGAAGGCCAGGGCGATGCATTGGCGCGTGCCCTCGGGGAATTGGACGGCGAGATCCTCGACGAGCGCGTCGGCACCGCCGCGGCCACGAGCCCGGGCCGGTCTGGCGGGGCCGGCGATGAGGCAAAGGGCAACGCCGTTCCTGCGCCGCCCATTGCCGAACCAGACGCCCCGCAACCGCCGATACCGCTTCCGCCAGACCAGCCCGATGCCCGGGACGATGACGTGGTGGCGCGCCAACTTCGCGAGGCTGCCATGGCGGAAACCGACCCCGAATTGCGCGAGCAGCTTTGGGAAGAATACCGGCGCTACAAGTCCGGGCTGTGAGAACCGCTAGGCTCCTGATGTCGCGAAACGAATCCCTGTATGGATCGTCCGGCCGTCGAGCCGTCGAAGACCGCAGCCGGTTGATCCGCGACTGCGCTGTCCGGCGCCGCCTCGCCGCGGCGTTCACTGTTGCGGTGCTGGTGGCCGGGTGCGCCACCCACACCGTACGGGTCGTGGACATGACCCCACCCGAGCAGCTTGTCAACCTGCCTGAAGACATGCTGCTCGATGTCGGCGTAGCCGTGTTCGACGCCAACGTTCCCGTCGCCTTCGACGACCAGGTTGCGCAGAACATCCCTCCGGAAGTGCGTCGCGCCGAAGCCAACTTCATGCCCTACGTCGCCAAGAACCTGCTCCAGTCCACGGGCAACT
>JAPPKV010000429.1 GCA_028819775.1 Gammaproteobacteria bacterium
CTGCGCGGCACGGCGTTGGACCCGTTCCGCTACACGGCGGAACGTCGGCTCGAAATACAGCTGGTTCGAACCTTCGAAGCCGACATGGCTACGGTGGTTGACTCGCTCGACGAGACGAACTACCAGACGTGGGTAGCACTCGCCGCACTGCCCGCCGAGATCAGGGGGTTCGGGCCCGTGAAGGGGGCCGCCGCCCGCGCGGCCCTTGCCGAGAGAGCGCGCCTCGTGGCGGACGCCATGGCGGAACCGGTTGCCGCAATGACGGCGAACGGCCACGCCGGACGGACTCGGGAGCAGGAAGCCGCTTAGGCCCGATGGGCGGCCGGTTCTACCGGGCGACCCGTTCGATAGTGCCTCGCTGTTGCCGCTCGTGCGTATAATCGCGCCTTCGCCTGAGGAGAGCCCCAGCGTGGTGTCCACCGTCAGAAAAGTCGTTTGCGTTGCCTGCTTGGGCTTCGTAGCCGTATGTGCCCTGGGCGACAGCGTCCCGGCGGGTACGGTGGCGGACATCGAGGAACGCACGAAACCGTTCGGCGAACTTTGCCTCGAAGGCGACGACTGCGGTGGCGTTCAAGCGCCCGCGCCGGTCATCGTTCAGGCTGCGGGCAGGAGTGGCGCGGAGGTCTATGCGCTGCACTGCCATGTCTGCCATGACAGCGGGCTTAACGACGCACCCAAGTTCGGCGATGCCGAGGCGTGGCAGCCTCGCCTCGAAAAAGGCATGGAAGAACTGTTGCGAACCACCAAGGAGGGGCTGAATCTCATGCCCCCGATGGGCACTTGCATGACGTGCACGGACGCGGAGCTGCGCGCCGCCATCGAACACACGACGGGTGTTTCGGGCGGCGGCAACTAGCCGACTCGCTACCCCGCCAACTCTTCATCGAGTGCCCGGAACGTGAGCGCCTCCGCGACATGTGCGGGAGCGGATTCGTCGGCGCCCGCGAGATCGGCGATCGTCAGGGCGACCTTGCGGAGCCGATGCACCGCGCGCGCGGAGAGCCGAAACCGCCTCGCGGCGCGTCGCAACATCGTCGCGGCGGGCGGGGCCATGGCACAGTAGCGTTCGATTTCCCGGACGTTGAGCGCCGCGTTGATCTTGCCGGCGCGTCGGATTTGCCGCGTCTGGGCCGCCGCGACGCGTTCGCGCAATTCAGAGTCCTCGGCCGCGGACGGTGGTTCGCCCCAGAGGTCCTCCTCGGGAACCGGACCGACCTCGATGCGAATGTCGATGCGGTCGAGCAGGGGCCCGGAGATGCGACTGCGATACTGGCGTACCTGGTGGGGAGCGCAGCGGCAGTGGGCTTCGTCGCAGACGTACCCCGCCGGACACGGATTCATGGCCGCCACGAGCTGGAACCGGGCCGGGTAGCGCACCGTCTGTCCGACCCGGGCGACGGCGACTTCGCCGGCTTCCAAGGGTTCCCGCAAGGCCTCCAGGACGCTGCGTTGGTACTCCGGTAGCTCATCGAGGAACAGTACGCCTCGGTGGGCGAGGGTGATCTCTCCCGGAGTGACCGGGTTGCCGCCACCGACGATGGCAGCCGGCGACGCCGTGTGATGCGGATCGCAGAACGGACGGCCGCCGAAGTCCGGTGCCTTGCGCGACGACACCGAGTAGATGTTGGCCACCTCGATTGCTTCGTCGACGGAGAGATCCGGCAACAGGCCGGCGAGCCGACGTGCGAGCATCGTCTTGCCGGTTCCGGGTGGTCCGGTCATCAGTAGGTGATGCCCACCGGATGCAGCCACGGCAAGCGCACGCTTCGCTGCTGTCTGGCCGCGCACATCGGAGAGCGACTGGCGCCGTCTTGAACGCTTACCCGGCGGGCAACGCGGGCGACTGGGCTCGGGCAATTCGGGGGCCTGCAGCAAGCGAACGGCGTCCTTGAGCGTGGCGACCGGGTAGACGGCGACGCCGACCAGGGGAGCAAGCTCGTCGAGATTCTTCGCCGGGACGACCAGGCCGTCGTCGCGACCATTGAGCCGGGATGCCGCGCAGAACGCGCCGCGCACGCCGCGTACCTCACCGTAGAGCGACAGCTCGCCGAGGAACTCGAGGCGATCGACGTGTTGACGGCTGACCTGTTCCGTAGCCGCGAGAATGGCGACCGCGATGGCCAGGTCGTAGCGGCCACCATGCTTGGCGAGGTCGGCGGGTGCGAGATTGACCACCAGCCGGCCCAAGGGGAACTTCAGGCCGACGTTCTTGATCGCGCTGCGCACCCGGTCCCGGGCTTCGCGGACGGCGGTCTGCGCCATGCCGA
>JAPPKV010000503.1 GCA_028819775.1 Gammaproteobacteria bacterium
GTGTGGCGCACGGCAGCACGCTGCACGTATTCGGCCTGTTGTCGCCGGGCGGCGTGCACAGCCACGAGGACCAGATCGCCACGTTGGCCGAGTTGGCGATCGAGCGAGGCGCGAGCGTGCGTCTGCACGGGTTTCTAGACGGTCGCGACGTGCCACCGAAGAGTGCGATGACGACGCTCGCGGGCTTCGAGGAACGCTTCCCCGGCATCTTGGTGTCGATCACGGGACGCTACTTCGGCATGGATCGGGATGCGCGTTGGGACCGCACCGAACGTGCCTACAGGCTCGTCGCGTTGGGCGATGCGCCCCATCGTTTCGCGACGGCCACCCAAGCCCTGGAGGCGGCCTACGCCCGGGGCGAAACCGACGAGTTCGTGCAACCCACCGTGATTCGCGCCGCTGACGCGCTGCCATTGCGTATCGAGGACGGGGATGTGGGGATGTTCATGAACTTCCGCGCCGACCGCGCCAGGCAACTGGTCCGCGCTTTGACGGCCCACGACTTCGACGAATTCGTGCGCCCGGCAAGACCGGCGTTCGCCTTTTTCGCGACGCTAACGCGCTATGCGGACGACATCGAACTGCCCGTCGCGTTCGCGCCCGAGGATTTGACGGACACCGTCGGCGAGTGTTGGGCCGCGGCCGGCTTGTCCCAGTTGCGCATTGCCGAGACCGAAAAGTACGCCCATGTGACCTACTTCTTCTCCGGCGGTCGGGAGCAGCCCTTCCCGGGCGAGGACCGGATACTCGTTCCCTCGCCGAAGGTGGCAACCTACGACCTGGCACCCGCGATGAGCGCCGGGGCGGTCACCGACCGGTTGGTGGATGCCATCGACAGCGGGCGCTACGATGCCATAGTCTGCAACTTCGCCAACGGCGACATGGTCGGGCACACGGGCGTCTTCGAGGCGGCGGTAGCCGCCGTCGAGACGATCGACGAGTGCCTGGCGAGAATCCTCGAAGCGATTCACCGAACGGCCTCTCAATGTCTCGTCACCGCCGACCACGGCAACGTCGAGCGGCTGCTTGATCGGGAGACGGACCAGCCCCACACCGCGCACACCTCGGGGCCGGTACCGCTCGTCTACGCCGGTCCGCGTGCCGTGTGCTTCGTCGACGGGGGCACGCTTGCGGATGTCGCGCCCACTTTGCTCGAGCTCATGGGAAAGCGGCGCCCGGCGGCAATGACGGGGCGGTCCTTGGTTGACGCCAAGGTCCACAGCGCGGTCGCCGCGGTTCGGTGAGATGGGGCGAAGCGTGGTCGGGGCTGTCGATGGGTCGATCTTGCGCGACGTTGCGTTCGCAGGTCTGATGGTTCTCGGCGTGGGTGTCACCCACGCGGCCGACAACGCACAGCGCGAGCTGGAGGAGTTGCTCGCGCGTTTGAATTCGCTCGACGCGTGGCTCGACGAAGCCGGTGAACGCATCGCTAAGGGTCAGCGCGAGGTCGCCGCCGCAGATCGTCGCGTCGCGGCTGCCAAGGCGCGAATCCGCGAACTGGACAAGCAAATCGAAGAGGGCCGTGCCGGACTTGAGAACCTTGGCATCGAACGGGACCGACTGGAACAGGTCCGTCGTCGACAGGCGGGGAGGGTCGCGGATCATCTGCGCGACGCATGGCGTTTCAAGGAACGCGATCCGTTGCAGGCGTTGCTCAACCTGGAGGAACCGCGCACGCTCGAGAAGATGGTGCGCTATCACGCCGCCTTCGCGAAGGCTCGCGCCGCGCAGGTGGACGAGTTGCGTCAGACGCTCGAGGAACTCGAGCGGAACCAACGCGAACAGGATCGGCAACGGGTCTCGCTGGAAACCTCCCGCAAGTCGGTGAGTGCTGATCGGGCTCGGTTGATCAGTGATCGCAACGCCCGCCAGAGCATCATCAGCAACCTGAACTCGGAACTGGCCAGGAGAACGCAAGAGCGGGATCGATTGACCCGCGACCGCAAGCGCCTCGAATCGTTGATCGCGGAACTCGCTCGTGCACACCGTCCGTCGCAAGGCGGGCTCGACGTTGCCGCCCGAGACGGCGGCTTGACCTGGCCAGTGCAGGGGCGGCTCGTTCGACGGTTCGGCGAACCCCGCGCAGGGGGGCGACTGCGTTGGCAGGGCGTGATGTTCGAAGCGCCGCCGGGGAGCGAAGTACGGGCCGTCGCTCCCGGGGTCGTCGTTTTTTCGGATTGGCTGCGCGGCTTCGGAATGTTGGCGATCGTCGACCACGGCGACGGCTGGATGTCGCTCTACGGTTCCGTCGACGCCATCTACAAG
>JAPPKV010000474.1 GCA_028819775.1 Gammaproteobacteria bacterium
CTTCTTCCTCCGGAACGCCAACGGCAGGGTGGGCCCGGATAAACTCCGCGACGCGCAGGTTGAGCGGGCGTACCTTCGGCTGGAGGTTGGCGGGGTCGGTCTCCCGCATCCATTCGGACAATATGTCCGCTTGCGCTACGTCCCAGAAGTCGTAGACTACCTCCTGAAGGCCATCGGGATACCAAGTCGGCATCTCCGGATCGCACTCGATCAATCGCAAGCAGGTTCCCACGTCGCGAACAATCTCGTCCGTGCGGGCTGCCCACCGGTCATCGGCGGCAACGAATCTCAAGTACGTGCGATCGCCCACCACGGCGCAAAAGAACACGCCCCGCCGACTGCCGCGCACCATGCCTGAGCCGGCCTTCCAGGGCAGGTGTACGATGCGGTCGCGATCCTGTTGCAGCGCCTTGCGCAAGGTCTGCCGGTATTCCTCTCCGGTTTGGGCCGCCCCGGCGGTAGCGCCGCGCTCGTAGAGCGAGGCGTCTTCCTTCAATAGCTTTTCGATCTCGTTTCGGGTCTCGGTGAAGACCTGAGTACCGTGCGCCGCTCCTTCGATCGGTGACGCTACACCGACGCTGGCGGCAGCCAGCGCCAGTTTGTTGAGAATACGCTGTTCGAGATTGAGAAGCGCGTCGAGCCGGTCCACGGGAAAGATCGTGCGCAGGAAGACCCGAGTGTGCGGACTACCGATACGATCGATGCGACCGTGGCGCTGTACCAGCCTCATTGGGTTCCACGGCATGTCGAAGTTGACGATGTGCCGGCACTGTTGCAGGTTCACGCCCTCCGCGAGCACGTCGGTCGAAATCAGGAGATCGTACAGGTCCGCGTCGCTCCCGACGGGGGCCTCCATCGATATGGGCGCGAAGCCCTGCACCGCCTGCTGCCGCGACACCTCGCCCAACTCGTCGGAGCCGCTGACCACGGCCATGCGGCCTCGGTAGGCGCGTAGCTCCGTACTCGTGCGCAACTCGGTCTCCAGAAAGTCACGGACCCACTCCACGGTGTCCTCGAAGAACGAGAATACCAGCACCTTGCGCTTCTGCGATTCATCGATGCCATCGGTAGCATCTCGCTCGGCCTGTTCGGCAATTTCGACGAGAGCGTCGGCCAAGGCCCGAAGCTTGGGGTCCCGATCGGCAGTGATGGTCGCCGCCTCGCGGGCCAGCTCAATGAGCCGATCGCGGTCACGCTCGACCGCCGCCCGCAGCCGCGTCACATTGTATCCGGCGGCGTCGCGGCGATGTTCCGTTCCGGCGAGGACGTCCTCGAACACCGCATCGTCGTCCGCGGACAGCTCCTTCATGAATTCGGTCGTAACGACATAACCAGCATCGAGCGCTTCGAGGAACCTGTCGTCTCAGCCGCCATTTTGCTCACCGTGCGGTGGAACGCGAATGCCGAGGATGCGAACCGCTTGAGTAGCCCTGATCCCAGCAGTCGAACCATGGCATGGGCTCGCGCTTCCTCCTCGCTATCCACAGCATCGCACCGGTGCGCATCCGGCATGTAACGGGTAAAGGTGATCGCGTCACCGCCCTCGAGCTCGAGAGCGGCTTCCAACCGATCGAAAAACCCGGGCAGCAGGTCGTCGAGGTTGTAGCGGACGCTGATCGCCCGCGGCTGCGGGAAGACGATGGGTTGTGGCCGCCCGTCCGGCCCGATGATGTTGTCGCCGGAGTAGTGCTTCTTCACGAATTGACGGGTGCGCTTCACCGTCGTGGCGTCGATGATCGGATACAGAAGGTCCGGGCTCAGGCTCGAAGGATCTTCTCGCATAGCTTCCTCGAACTGTCCGCGGATCGACACGATGTGGTTACTCACGAAGTGGGCGTCCTGTCGGACAAAAAAACGAATCAGGTGGTACAGATCCCAGAGTGAATTATTCACCGGCGTCGCGGTCAACAGCAGCAGATCGCGGCGCTGCCCGAACAACAGACGGCGCAGAACCCCGGCTCGCGTCGGGGCATCGGGGTTGCGGTAGTTGTGTGCCTCGTCGACGACCACCAGTTGGTACTCGTCCAGGGGACGCTGCAGGTGCTGCTGTATCGCCCGCGGCCGCTGTGCGTTCCGCAACTGACGGTCGCTTGCGAGCTGCCCATAGGACAGACACTCGACGAACAACTGGAACCGGGCAAGAAACTTGCGCCACGTGCTGTCGCGCAGCGCCGCCGGACAGATCAGCAGCGCCCGCTGGCGCCGTTCGCGATAGATCTGCATCACCTCGCCGGCGATGAACGTCTTCCCCAGACC
>JAPPKV010000408.1 GCA_028819775.1 Gammaproteobacteria bacterium
CGCGGATGCACTGGACCCGGCTCGTGCTGGGTCGGGGCCACCCGATCATCATCATCATCGTGCTGGCGGTGGTTGGCGCCGCCATCTGCTGGTTCTCGCTTCAGAAAATCTCCTTCCTCACGCAAACGCCCACCCGGTACGAAATGGAATTTGAGGTTGCCACCGAGGGATGCGATGACCGCAGTCTGGCGTTGCTGGGAGACATCGGCTCATTCGGTGCTTCGTTCTTCGAATTCAGGCTCTTGGACGACGACAACAGACCGATGTTCGTCGAAGGGTGCCGGGTGCGATCGATTCTTCTGCGGAGCAATCTAGAGCTGCAGCCGGTACGCTTCTGGGACGGTTCGCTGACGCTTGTCGGCGTAACGGGTATGGATCCGGATCTCTATATGGACCAAGCCAACGGGGGGGCGGGGCCTGGTTCGCCCTTCGATGGGGACGAGACTTTCCGGGCATCGATTGTCGGCAGCGAGCTCAGTGTACTCAGTGGAGGCGACTCGACTGAGTCCGGGCCTTCGTTTTCGATGGGTGCCGACGAGGACCTTCGGCGCCGGGATTCTGGACAACCGGGTATCCGCTATGAAGTCGGGTTCCATGAGACGTGGCAGCCGATCTTCCTCACTTGGAGCTTTGAGATCCCCGAAAACGTAAGGACGTATTTCAGTCTTTTTGGCTACCAGCGTCGCAGTCGATTGCCTGTGGCCCAAGATGGCCAGGCCGAGGGCGACCCGCCTCCGACGACAGACCCGCCTGCGTCGACATTCGATGACCTCGACATGTCGGTGTCCTTCCGGACGGACGAGGTGTTGCTCGTTCGGGGTCTGATGTCGGATTCGGGCGACGCCATGGGTGTCGACGGATTCCTCCGGTTTGGCATCGAGAACAGCGATGCGGAGAGCCGGCGAGAGAGCGGCAACGTCCGATTCTCCGCGATCCTCGGCATCGGCATCGCGCTGATCGTCGAAGCGTTCGTGATACTCCTTGCCCTCGGTGTGCGCGCGCTGGTGGCGAGGCTCGGTGTTGGCGGAAAGACCGTGGCGGAGTGATCTGACGCCGCCAAGTTCCCACGGCGTCGGCCGGATCCCGGGTGTGCGGGCGTCCGGCCGAAGCGTGGTCCTGACTTAGGCCCGGGGCCCGTGGATGTCGTAGGGGAACATCGCCGGATCCGCGCCATGCGACGCCGCGAGACGGCGCATCCATTCCCTGTCGTCGTCGATCCGGACGTCGTAGGAGGTGTCCTCGGTGGAGGAGAGCCCTGTCAGGTGGCGCAAGGCGCCGACGGTCGGTGGACTGCCCGCGAACAGGAGCACGGCCAGAGCGACGAGGAAATGTCGTTCGTCGACGGAGTCGCCGTGCAACTCGGCTTCGCCCCGTGCCAGTTCCAGCAGTTCGCCGGTGTAGATTTCATCCACCGACTCGAGGGGACAGTCGGCCACCGGGTTGTCGCTGTGCCGTGCGGCACGCGCTCGTGCGCCTCTTGCCAACCATGCCTCGTCGCGGTCGGCGCCGAGTGTCACCTCGGCGTTCATTCCCAGGATCTCCACGGTATCTTCCCGTAACTCGCGGACGTCGAGCCCCAGGGTCTCGAGCCATCGGGACACCGGCGGTCCCAGGTTGAGAAAGGCAAGTTCGATGTGGAAGTGGTCGCAGCGGGTGTCGCCGCGGTTCCGTGCCTCGGCCTCCGCCTTGGTGAGGAATGAGACGAGCCAAGGATGGCCCTCGACCCAATCCGGCCACAGGCCTGGTTGCAGTTGGTTGATAGCGTTGGTCATTTCGTAGTCCTCGGTATGGAAGTACCGACGAGCCGACGAATAGGACTCACCCGTCTTGCGCATGCGTGCGCGTACCAGTCGTTTGAGGGAATTGCGTGCGGTCATCGGTCACCCCAATCAGCCCCGGCCATGGCTCCCCCAGCGAACCCGCCGGAGCGGGTTGACGATGACGCTTCGAGGACACACGCCCCCTTTACCTCCTTTTGGTCGGCCTTGCTGGGGAAGGCCGGACGAGGTCAGGCGCGAAGCACGCTCGATCCGTACCATAGCAGACCTGATGAACTTCCGCGCCATGCTCAGCGACCTCGGACAAAGATGACGACTTCCTACAACGGTATCGCGTTGCCTGGCGAGTGGCCGCCTCGTCACATCGGCGTCGGCGACGATCCGTTGCCGGTTCCCTACCTGTCGAGTCCGCCGGCCGTGATTCCCGTGGACGTGGGCCGACAGCTATTCGTCGACGACTTCCTGATCGAGCGCAC
>JAPPKV010000144.1 GCA_028819775.1 Gammaproteobacteria bacterium
GCATCCCGACCATGAAAATCTCCAACGTTCTCGATTTCATCGATAGCGGCGACATGGCGTTGCCCGAGTTCCAGCGCGGCTATGTGTGGAGTCGCGATCAAGTGCGCGGCCTGTTCGAATCGCTGTACCGGCGCCACCCGGTGGGTGGCCTGCTGGTATGGGTGACGGAGTCCAAGTCTGCGGACCGTCGCGGCGATGGGCCGATCGCTCCCGGCAACGTGAGATTGCTGCTCGACGGGCAGCAGCGCATGTCCTCCCTCTACGGGGTGGTGCGCGGAAAGCCGCCGAAGTTCTTCGACGGCAACCCGCAGACCTTCACGGGATTGCGGTTCCATCTCGCAGACGAGGCGTTCGAGTTCTACCAGCCGATCAGGATGCGCGACGACCCACTGTGGATCGACGTGACGGAGCTGATGAAAGGAGGCATGGCAGGGCTCGGTGGCTTCATGTCCCGACTGAAGGCAACTCCCGAGCAGATCGGCGAGTTTGTCGGTCGCCTGAGCTTGCTGCTCGGCATCACCGAAATCGACCTTCACGTCGAGGAAGTGACCGGTGCGGAGAAGTCGCTCGATGTCGTCGTCGAAATCTTCAACCGCGTCAACAGCGGCGGAACCAAGCTATCAAAGGGCGATCTGGCGTTGGCAAAGATCTGCGCCGAGTGGCCCGACGCGCGGAACCAGATGAAAGCGAAGCTGAAGGAATGGGAAGATGCCGGCTACTACTTCAACCTCGACTGGCTGCTCCGTTCGGTCAATACGGTCCTGACCGGCGAGGCCAGGTTCGCCCATTTGCACAACAAGACGGCGCCTGAAATCAAGGACGGACTTGCACGCGCCTGCAAGCAGATCGACGCCAGCCTCGATCTGATCGCGGGCCGACTCGGGCTCGACCACAACCGGGTGCTGTTCGGCCGCTTCGGCGTGCCGGTGATGGTGCGCTACATGGACCGCAGGGCCGGACCAATGAGCGCGAAGGAGAGCGACAAGCTGTTGTTCTGGTTCGCGCAAGCCGGGATGTGGGGCCGGTTCTCCGGCTCGACCGAAACCATAATCGACCAGGACCTCGCGGCGCTCGAAGGTCCCGAGGGAGGGCTCGACGCCCTGCTCGAACGGCTCCGTCTGTGGCAGGGCGGACTCCGCGTGGAGGCGGGCCATTTCGACGGCTGGAGCCTCGGTGCACGTTTCTATCCGGTGCTCTACATGCTGACCCGCATGGGTCAAGCGAAGGACTGGGGAACCGGTCTCGCGCTCAAGGCAAATCTGCTTGGCAGGATGGCACGCCTGGAAGTGCACCACATCTTCCCGAAGTCGCGGCTCTATGCCAAGGAGTACGGGCGTGCCGAGGTGAATGCGGTGGCAAACTTCTGTTTCCTGACCAAGGAAACGAACCTGATCATCGGCAGTCGCTTTCCTGAGGAGTACTTCGCCAAGATCGAGACGAACCATCCCGGCGCGCTGGCCTCGCAGTGGATACCCATGGATCCCGCCTTGTGGCGGATCGAGCGCTACCGCGAGTTTCTCGAAGCGCGCAGGGCCCTGCTGGCCGAGGAGGCCAACCGGTACTTTGCCGATCTGCTGCATGGCGATTCCAGGTGGCTCTCCGCGTCCCGCACACAGATCGAGGAACCAGCCCCGGCCCTACCTGGCGGAATCGACAGCGAGGCCGAGGAAGCCGAGCTCGAAACGCTCAACGACTGGCTCGCGGCACGTGACCTGCCGCGCGGGCACCTCGCCTTCGACCACGCCGACCCCACGACAGGCGCGCAGGCGGCGGTGTTCGACCTGGCCTGGCCGGAAGGCCTCCAGCCCGGGCTGACCGGACCGATCGCCGTGTTGTTGAACGAGACGGCGGAAGTGCTGGCGATCGCCAGTGCCGCGGGCTACCGGTGCTTTACCACGGGAACGGCTTTCCGCGCCTATGTCGAACGCGAGATCCTTCGGGGTGAGGCCGCCTGAGCGCGGACTCTGTCCTTCTCCGCCACGGCCGCCGGCGTATCGTGCGGCGAAGCGGCAACATGCGCTTGCTCCCGGAGCGCCGGAGTTCCGGGACTTGCTTCGATGACTTGACGAAAAGCTGGTCATCGGGCGTTCCAGGAAGCCCGCAACGTACCCGGTTCGAACCCTTTCGTTGCTCGCCCGCCATGGCCGATGCAGGTTCACCACGGTTGAATCAGGCGAGAGGGACCATGCGCCCTCGGCAACGCCAAGCAATCCCGTTGCCGATTCGCTCAGTCAGAGTACCCAACAAGTTATC
>JAPPKV010000505.1 GCA_028819775.1 Gammaproteobacteria bacterium
TGGACATTTCCGCGATCAGGCGGGAAATGCTGTGCGACTGGTTGTTCTTGTTGGCAATCTCGTCGCCGGCCGCGCCCGGCGTGTCCATGAGACTGACGATGGGTATGGAGCGGTTGGCGAATTCCACGATGGCTTGGGCGGCCTTCAGATGGTGCTCCGGCATCCACTCGCCGCTGCGCACGGCGCGGTTCTGCGCAATGAAGCCGATACGCCTCGGCTCGCCATCGAAATCCATCGCGACCTCGGCGGCGTAGAACGGTCCGTCGCGATCCTCGCTGACCACCTCGCCGAGCCGACGGATCACGTCCGGTGCGGGTATTCGCTTCGGGTCCTCGGCGTTGGCAACGACCGCCTCGATGTAGGAGTCGATGTCCATGTTGTCGAGCACTTCGGCTTGACGCAGGACCTCCGCCTCGGTCAGAACACCACGCAGGGGCGGATCGAACTCCTCCTCCGCCTCAGGGACCAGCGACGAGTCCTGGGCGAGGTCTTCCGCGATCAGATACAGATCGCCTATGGCATTCTTGTCCATCGCTCTATCGCGCTTTGCGGTGTTGTCCGCATGCGGTTTCCCTCCGCTTGCTGCTCCGTGGTTAGAGTCCCTGACACTCCATCAGTTGCCAAATCGCTGGGCGCTGTATAGTAGGGTGTGAACAATTCCACAAACTCGGTTCTAAATCCAGCATGGGATTGGGGCCGGTTTTCGCCCCAAAATCACCGCGATACCCCACATGTCCCACCCCGCCGACCAGGCTCTCGCCATCGCCGTTCTGACGGTTTCGGACACCCGGGGACCCGATGAGGATACGTCCGGCGACCTGCTTGCCGCCCGGCTCGAAGAGGCGGGCCATCGGCTCGCCCAAAGGCGGATCGTGCGTGACGATGTCTACGAAATCCGCGCCGTGGTGAGCGCCTGGATCGCCGACCCGGAGATCAATGCAATCCTCACCACCGGCGGTACCGGATTCACCGGACGGGATAGCACCCCGGAGGCCCTGGCCCCCCTCTTCGACAAGACCATCGACGGCTTCGGCGAACTGTTCCGCCAGGTGTCGTACATGGAGATCGGCAGTTCGACGATCCAGTCCCGGGCCGTAGCGGGGCTCGCCAACGCGACCCTGGTATTCGCCGTGCCTGGATCCACCAATGCGTGCCGGACCGCGTGGGACAAGATCCTCGCGAACCAGCTCGACGCCAACTTCAAACCCTGCAATTTCGCCGAACTGATACCCAGGTTCCTCGAAGGCAACAACAGGATCGAAGGCGTGTAGACTCGCACCGACCGTGCGGAGGTCCAAGCGGCCGCATTTTCGAATTGCCGAGGAGAACGCGTAGCAGATGAGTTCGCCAGTGCCGGTTATCGTTGGCTTCGGCGGCGTCAACCCCGCTGGACGGGTGTCCTTCGACCATGCCTACCGGCGCACGGTAATCGACGTGCTCGGCAAGGACGCGGCGGATGACACCTACGCGAGCCTTGCCGGGCTCATGAATGTCGATGGAGATCCCACCGCCGCGGCCGTGCGAGCGCACATCCTCGACAACACGCTGATCCGGCGAATCGATTGTTTCGACCCGGACAGCATCCAGTGGCAGCGCAATGCCCGGCTGGCACCGGCGCCCTCCGGTCCGGTCAACTTCACGATATCGAGACGCGAACTGCCCGACGAGGTTCCAGCGGGGTGGTCGGTGCGCCAGCGCGAAGACGGACGGATCGAAGTCACCACCGAGCGGCTCGACGTGCTGATACCGGACAAGCGGACGTCGAAGGTGACCTCAGCAGGACAAACCCCTTCCGGATTCGAACCCGGCAAGCTCTACCCGTCACGAAACCATCCCCGGGGTCTTCAACTGAACGTCTACGGGGCTTCCGATGCCGTGCAGTCGGTTGGCATCCCTTGGGAGCAGTTCCGCCAGCATGTCCGGCCGGACGAGTTCGCCGCCTACTCGGGCAGTGCGATGGGTCAACTCGACAGCTACAGCAACGGCGGCATGATGCAGGCGCCGATGATGGGTCGCCGCCCGACCGCCAAGCAAGCGGCCCTCGGACTACCCGAGATGCCCGTCGACTTCGTCAATGCCTACGTGATCGGCAGCCTTGGCCAGACCGCCGGCGTGATCGGGGCATGCGCCACCTTCCTCTACAACCTCAAGGCCGCCGTGGACGAAATCCGTGCCGGGCGTTGCCGGGTTGCTGTCGTGGGCGGCGCCGAGGCGCCCATCGTGCCGGAAGTGGTGGAGGCATACCGG
>JAPPKV010000138.1 GCA_028819775.1 Gammaproteobacteria bacterium
CCGACGGCGACGTGTAGTTGTCCCGCCCCCAGTCGTGGTAGTAGCTGTAGTCGCGTCCGCCGGCCCAGGAGCCGTAGCCGATCCGGGGGCCGCCGATCAGGTCGCGCATCAGCGCGAACTGTCCGTACCAGACCCAGAACGATCCTCCGGAACCGGTCTGCCAATGCCCGTAGTGCGGGTTGCCGACGAGCTGGCTGCCAACACCGAGGTTCTCGGCGTTGTTGGCACGGGCGGAGGCGCTGGCGCTCAGCGCGTCCACCCGCGCCAGATAGCCGTCGGAAAGGTCGGCGAGGACGTTCAAGGGATCGCTTAAAGCGCGGTTGAACTCGGTGAAGTCCGCCGCCTGCACGATACGCCCGAGTTCGATCAACAGCACCTCGCGCTCCCGGTCGGTGCTGCTTGTCCCGGCTTGACGCTTGGCGTCGTCGACCCGGGTGACGAGGCCCTGATAGAGATTCCCGTCGCGGGTGCCTTCCTTGGCGAGTACGTTGACTAGCGCCCGGAGGTCCGGCTTGCGCTCGGCGACGGTGGACGCGTAGCTCTTGATGAGGGCCGCATTGCGGATCCGCCCGCGGTCCAACTGCTCGCCGAGCCTTGAGACGGCGCTCTCGGCGACGGGCAGGTTCTTCTCGATCTGCTGTTGCTTGCCCCCGCAGGCTGCAACTAGGACGAGCATGGGCACTAGGATCCACAGCACCCCATAGCCGGCTCGGGTCACGACTGCGCTCCTGCACTGGGTCGGTCCACCGTGTGGATGTCGACCGTGGCGCCGGGTACGGCATCTTCGATGACCTTGGCGGCCCGCGTGGCTTCGCAGTTGCCGCACATGAACACGTCGAAGGCGGCATAGCCGCGCTCGGGCCAGGTGTGCACGGTGATATGGGACTCCGCGAGCAGGGCGACGCCGGTGACGCCGCCGCCCTTGCCGAACCCGTGCAGGTGACAGGAGAGGACCGTAGCGCCGCCCGCCATGGCCGAGTCCTTGAGCAAGGTCTCCAGCTCATGGGCATCGAGGTTGGCGTGGGCGCCGAAGCACTCGATCAACAGGTGCCGCCCGGCGAACGGAACAGCTGACCGGATCGGAGTAGCCGTTGACATAATATGGCACTCTAAGTGCCGTCGAGGTGGTTTGCAACCGGTATATCGTCCATCGCGGCGCGACGTTCCGGGATCGGCCCCAGCGGCCGTCTTGCGCTTGCCATGGCGCTTCGATTAAATCCGCCACCCATGACTGATCGACTCATGAAATTCTGGCGGGACTGGCGGGGCTTGCTGGTGTTCTTCGCCGTGATGATCCTGTTCCGGTCTGCCGTTGCCGACTGGAACCAAGTGCCGAGCGGCAGCATGAAACCGGGAATTCTGGCCGGGGACCGCATAGTGGTCGACAAGCTGGCCTGGGATCTTCGGGTGCCCTTCACCACGGTGC
This sequence comes from Gammaproteobacteria bacterium, assembly GCA_028819775.1. Next base: position 1,427 of record JAPPKV010000138.1, read on the forward strand.
GCGTTGCCGGCTGGTCGCATCCTTCCCGCGGCGATGTCGTGACCTTCGACAACCCCGTGGATGGCCGGCTGTTCATCAAACGCGTGGTGGCCGTGCCCGGTGATCGGGTGGAATGGAACCGCAACCGGTTGACGATCAACGGCGAAGCCGCCAACTACGCGCCGTTGCAAGCTGGCGAGATCGGTGCCCTGCCCATAGACGACACGACTCGGCATCGGTTCTACCGCGAATCCCTTCCGGGCACCAGCCGCGTGGTGATGCTCGACGGTCGCCCGGGAGCGCGGGATCCCCACGAGGTCGTACTCTCCCGGCTGCTCGGACCCCCAAGGGGAAACTGCGAGCGTTACCTGGGTCGTGCGGCGGGTTCGGCCCCCCTCGCGAACGCCATTTGCCGATGCGCGGATCTAGGCGCGTGCTCGACGTTTCCCGCGTTTACCGTTCCCGAAGGCAAGTACTGGATGATGGGCGACAACCGGGACAATTCCAGCGACTCCCGCGTGATCGGGTTCGTTGACCGGCGGAGCATTTACGGGCGCGCCCACGCGGTGGCGTTTTCGGTCGACACGGACAGCTACTATCGACCGCGTTTCGAACGCTTCTTCACGAACCTTCAATGACGCGAACACCATAGGACGCGGCAGGAACAACCGTTGGGGACGTCTGGGGCGGCGTTGTCCCGTCCCGTCCTATTTTCGGCGCCGCCTAAACAGCCACAGTGCGGCGGCGCCGGCGACTCCGAGAATCGCGGTCACGGTGACGAACGCGACACTCGAGAAGAGGTAGCCGAGCAGTTCTTCGTTGTCCACTTCGTAGGCGCGAC
>JAPPKV010000177.1 GCA_028819775.1 Gammaproteobacteria bacterium
CGATGTGGGCCACGGCGCCATTGGCGAAGCGGATGCGCCCGACGGCAAGATCCTCGACCGTATAGGTCTTGTGGTCCCAGCCCTTCCAGGCGGACTCCACGCGATCCGATGGCTTGTCCCCGATGTACGTGAACATGTCGGCCGTGGCGCTGACGGGTTGGGGCGATCCCATCGCGTAGTGGGTCATTTCGAGCACGTGTACGCCGATGTCGATCAGCGGCCCGCCGCCTTGGAGGTCCTTGCGGCCAAACACGCCCCAGTTGGGGATGCCCCGGCGGCGCAGCGCTCTGACCCGTGCGTAGAGGACATTGCCGAACTCGCCGTCGTCGTACGCCCGGCGTAGGAATTGCGTCCGGGGGTTGTAGCGGTATTGGAATGCGATGCACAGCTTGCGCCCGCAATCCCGGGCGGCGGCGACCATTCGCTCTGCGGCCTCGGCGGAATGGGCGAGGGGTTTCTCGCAGAGAACGTGGCAGCCCGCGTTCAGGGCGTCGATCGTCGGGGCCTCGTGCAGCTTGTTCGGGGTGCAGATCGACACCGCATCTATATCCTCGGCATCGAGCATCTCGTTCCAGTCTGAATACATCCGCTCGATCCCGAACCGGTCGCGATGGCGGGCCATGCTGGCTTGCGCGATGTCCGCCATGGCGACCATCTCCACGTCGTCGCGCCGCGCAAGGTCTCGCATGTGTGCACCGGCAATGCCGCCGGCACCAATGAACGCGTAGCGCAGTTTCTTCTGCGGCATCGTCTGTCTCTCTCCAGGGGGCTTAGGTAGCCTACCGTATGCCGGGCGAATTCGGTCCGGGCGGCAGCGTCAACGCATCGTCCGGAAACAGGCGCGCAACTCCCGGACGAACACTTCGGGCTGCTCGAAGGCGGCAAAGTGCCCGCCCTTGTCCAACTCGCTCCAGTAGACGATGTTCGGGTAGCGCCGTTCCGCCCAGCTTCGCGGCGTGGGGACGATCTCCTTCGGAAAGATGCTGCACCCCGTGGGCAGCTTGACCGTGTTGTCGCCACCCCCACCGAAGGCCCGGTTGAAGCTCTCCCAATACAGCCGGGCCGACGACGCCCCGGTTCCAGTCAGCCAATAGAACATGACGTTGTCGATGAGATCCTCGCGACTGACGGCGTTTTCCGGATGGCCGTCGCAGTCGGTCCACTCGAGGAACTTTTCGATCACCCAGGCCGCCTGTCCCATCGGCGAGTCCACCAGGCCGTAGCCCAGCGTCTGCGGACGCGTGCTTTGCTGCTTGGAGTAGCCCGCGCCCCACTCCTGGTAGTACCGCCCGCCGTCGAGCGCAGCTTGGTCCCGGGGTGTCGGATTCTCCCGAGCCTGGGGTGTCGGGCCGGCACTCGGCATGTTGACATGGATGCCCGCGCACCGCCCGCGGTTCTGCATGGCGATGGCGGTAGTGATGGCGGCGCCCCAATCGCCCCCTTGGGCGAAGTAGCGCTCGTATCCGAGCCGGCCCATCAATTCGTCCCAGGCGTCGGCGATCTTGCCGACGCCCCAGCCCGTTGTCGTGGGCCTTCCGGAGAAGCCGTATCCCGGAAGTGACGGACATATGACGTGAAAGGCGTCCTCGGCCTTGCCGCCGTGGGCGGCTGGATCGGCGAGCGGGTCGATCACCTTGTGGAATTCGACGACGGATCCGGGCCAGCCATGGGTGATCAGCAGGGGTTCTGCGCCCGCATGGGGACTCGGTCGATGGATGAAGTGAACCGAGAGATCGTCGATCTCGGTGACGTATTGGGGGAAGCCGTTGTAGTACGCCTCCCGCGCTCGCCAGTCGTAGCCGTTCAGCCAGTATTCGGCGAGTTCCTTGGCGTAGGCAAGCGGAACGCCTTGGTTCCAGTCGAGGGATTGACGGTCGCCCGAGGTCTCGGCGTCGGGCCAGCGAGTGCGCGCGAGCCGTTCCCGGAGGTCGGCGAGATCCGCATCGGGGATGTCGATCTTGAATTCAGCTACTTGGGGCATGGTTGCTCCGTTGTGGACCCATACGGCTTTGGCGGGCCATATTGACAGTGATCAGGCAGCACGCCACGCTGTTATTGACGTGGCAGTGCACTCGAGCCGATGGGACGCATCATCGCACAGACCATCGACCTCAAGTGAAGCCTGCAGTGCTTGCCGAGCGTCTTCGCGCCCGCGACGAGTGGCGGCTCATCCGCGTTCTCCACCGGGCGGATCCGTTGTTGTCGGCTCTGTGGTGGCTGCTCCTGGTTGCGCGCGGCATTCTGC
>JAPPKV010000491.1 GCA_028819775.1 Gammaproteobacteria bacterium
GACCGGACGGCGGACACGGTGACGGTCGACGAGATCGAGCGCATCGTGATCTGAAGCGTGGACGTTCCCTGCGGCCCCCGCGGTGCCCGCCGGTTGGTGCCCGGCTAGCGGTATTCGCCGGAGACGACGAAGCTCTACCACCGGACGGCGGATACGGTGACGATCGACGAGATCGAGCGCGTCGTGATCTGAGCGTGGACGCCCTGCGGGCGGCCTGCGCGTGGGTGCCTGGGTTTGCAATCGTCGGTGCCGGGTAGTACGGTTGGTGCGTTCGGCAACGTACAGTGGTTGGTTCCGGCTAGGGCTGGGCGGGGGACAGACGCCCTGTCGCCAGTTCGGCGCGGGGGCAAAGTCAGGAGGGGGGCGTCGAATGCTCAGGTTTGGCAGGGGGTTTGTCGTCATGGTTGTGGTCCTGATCTCGCTCGGCACCGTCGGGCGTCCAGACGCAAGGGCCGAGGTGTGGCGATGAGAGAGATAAAATCGTCCACGAGTACCACGGGATCCGTGATTCGTTCAGCCGCACCAACGCTGATGCGGGCGTGTGTCATGCATCCGCGCCTGGCGAACAGTGCGGGACGCACCGCCGCACCGCCCGCCTGCCGGCGACTTTGGTAGGTTCGCAAGGCAATAGGGAGGAATGGTATGAGCAACGGTGACAGCACCGCCAACGCCGCAACAACCTACTCCGACCGCATTACAAAGCTCCTGCCCGCCGAGTTTGTCGGCGTATATCTGACGGCGACGCAGATTGTGAATGCAGGTGACCTCGGATCGCGCCAGCCATCGTTATTGATTTGTCTGGCGTTATGCTTGTTGCTGATCCCGGTCTACATGTCTAGAATCAAGGGCATCACCGACCGTAGCCATCAATGCGTAATAGCTCTGTCGTTCTTGGTTTGGGCTTATGCGTTGGGCGACGCCTTTCAGCCAGGCGCGTGGATTCAGCGTGATCTGTACAATCCCGTTTTTGGAGCCGTTCTCTTGGCTGTTTGGGGCTTAGTTCCATTGGTGTTGGACATCGGGCCTCGAAGGGAGAATCAATGCCGACCCGGCTGATGTCGTACGGCTTAGCATGGATCATCGGTGCCGCTGCTATCTCTGTGGCTGCGACCCAAACCTCCGAACTGTTCGGCGACGAGCAGACCACAACGCTGTACGACCGTAAGGAAACCTTCTATGAACAGAGTGGTTTTGGTGGTCTTGCCGTGATGCCGAATGTCACATCCCGCCGTGACGCACGGATAGAATACGAGTACATCGCACTACCAGATCCTGGTCGCTATCGCCTCGCCCGGCGGAATTTGCGATCACCGTCCGATTGGTGGTTTGTTTTCAACCACAGACTTGGTGACCAACCGGCAGAGCCCCACAGTTTCGTCGGCGTGCTGATTGCAAAGCGTTTAAGAACACGTCCGGTCAATTCATTGGAACTCTTCCGCAATGCTAATTGGAGCGTTAGTAACCCTGACACACCCTTTCGCGCGCTTTTTGAGTCGTCGGCGGAATTCTTTGAACTTCAGGATAGCGAGGCGATCCTTGAGTCATTTGAACAAGAGTTCGGTATTTGGCACGCCAGGCCAGACCCTAACGGAGAGTTCTCTTGGCGGCATAGGGGTTACTGGCTTGACCCAAGAGTTGGTGAATGTTTTCGATCTGTCGGTAGTCGGGAGACAAGGCACGTGTTATTTGAAGCGCGACTGCTTCGGTTTCAGCCCACAAATGGAACAAACACTCAATTTCCGGTCGTTTGGAACATCCGGACGGGCAACACGGACGCCCTCTTTGTCCGGACTTTTTCGCCTCGGGGTGCAGACGTAGGTGGGGAGTACTGTGTGGAAATCGCGTAACCGTGCGGTGGCGCGCCTTTGGTCCGAGGGTTCTCTCGCCCGTCGACGCAATGGGTCGATCCGTCCCGTCGTGGTCGAGATCATGCCGTCCGTCCCTCGTGGTTGCGTTCGAGCACCGCCTCGCGTACCGCGCGCAACGCGAGGCGGGCGTCGCCCTGGCGGCGATGCAGGTGCCGTTCGAGACCCGCGATCGGCGTCAGGTTCACCGGGGCCCGCGCGTCCCGGTGCAGCGCCGACGTGAAGCCCGGCAGCCACCCCGCGGCTTGGTCGGCCGCCTCGACCGCGGCATCGCGGCCGAGGCCTGACGGCATCTCCAGGCGGGCGATACCCGACCAGGGGGACCCGCCCACGGCCCGGGGTCGCCCACGCGCAGGTAGCAGCCATAGAGGGCG
>JAPPKV010000193.1 GCA_028819775.1 Gammaproteobacteria bacterium
ACTACGACCTGCCGGACTCGCCGCAACTGTTCACACACCGGGTGGGCCGCACCGGTCGCATGGGGCGCCGTGGTGAAGCGATCACCTTCGTGACACCGGACGAGACCCGCAAGTGGCGCCAGATTGAGCGAAGCCTGGGACACCGCGTCACGGGCGAGCCCTGGCGCAAGGCCTCGTAGGGGCGACGCAAACGCGCCCGAAGGGCGCGCGCCCTAACGCGCCCGAAGGGCGCGCCGTCGCCCGCGTCTGCCCGCCCCGACGGTAGGGGCGACGCTTGTCGTCGCCCGGATCGCGTCAGCGCGTCATTTGGCGCGCGAAATCGGCATAGTCTTCCGCGCTGACGTCGAACCCGACCGTGGGTCCGTCGGCACCGGGTTCCCACACCTTCGGCTTGACGTAGCCCGTCTTGAGCCCCGCACGTTGGGCGGCAAGAAGATCTCCCGGATGCACCGCGACCATCATCACCTCTTGGGGCGCCGCGCCAAGCAACCGCGCAGCGGTCTGGTAGGCCTCGGCCTCCGGCTTGTAGACACCCAGGAATTCGCAGGAGATGTACGCGTCCCAGTCGATTCCCGCGTGCCGGGAACTGTCCACCACGATCGACAGGCTCAACACCGTGAGTATCGACACGATGTAGTGCTCGCGCAGACTATTGAGTGCGTCGGGGACGTCGTCCCAGACACCCATTCGGTGCCATGCCCGGTTGAGGTCGTCGCGGTCCGCATCGGACAGTTCGAGTTGCGGGTACGCATCGGCCAACTCGTCCAATAGCGTTCGATGAAGCTGATCAGCGTTCTGCCACGGCAGTTTGCCGCTTCGGACTTTTGCCAATTCTTGGAACATGCGGCGACGCCACGTCATCGTGAAAGCACCGTCGTCCAAATCGACGCCTCGCGTGTCGGCGATCTCCCGGACTGCCCGGCGGGTGGCGGTCTGCCAGTCGAAGACGCTGCCGCCGACATCGAACGTGAGGGCCTTGATGCCGTTTCTCATTGCCTTGCCTTGTCGCCGCGTGGTTTGCCGCCGAAGAACGCCCGCTTGGACTTCCCCTTGAATCCATCCCCGCCCGTACCGGTTTCCGGAAAGTTGAGCGCCTCGCGGCCGGGCTGGTTGAATGCCGCCTTGTGCGGATAGTCGGTGCTTACCACCTGACCCAGCACGTCCCCGGTAGGAGGCACAACCCAATCGCATCCTGGTGTGTTTTCGGGGCGGTCTTGCCAACATTCCAGGAGTTCCTCCCAGTCTTTGGACAGGCTGCCCGGATTCTTCGGCGGCATGTGCTCGTTGGGGTGCCATCCGTATCGCATGAACAACATGGCGGTACCCATGCCGATCCGATGGCAGTCCAGGCAGCCGTTGCCCTCGATGTGAATCGTTCGCATGTCCCAGTTCTCGCCGCCGAGGACGTGGTAGGGCAGGTCGGTGCGCATGTCCCGGTCCCTTGTCCGGATTCGAGGAACGACCGGGTCGTCGGTGCCCGGCATCTTCGCGGCGTCGATGAACGAGTTGTGGATGAACGGGTCGTTCTGATGGCACTCCACGCACTGGCCCTTCCGCGGTGTGCGAAACGCTTGGTTGAATGCTTGGCGGTCGTCGATCCAGGGCATCTCGCCCGTCAGACGGTACGTCTGTGGATCGACGTCGGCCCAGGGGTCGATACGATCACTGCTCTCGAAGAATGCGGTTGCGCCGGTCCACTCGTCGTAGCCGATCATCTGGACGGAGCCGAGGACATGAACTTTGCCCCGGTACGCGAAGCTCGAGTTCCGACCGAAACTCACCCACACCACCCCGGGCAGTGGTTCACCGCCGCGTGTCCGCCCTTCGTACCGCTGTAGCACGGAACCCGATACGCAACCCTTGCCCAGCCGGCTCGGGTTGTCGCAGGACTTCAGGACTCCTCGCTTCTGCACACCATCGACGTAGAGGGGAATCTCCACCCCTTCGCTAAGGTCGATTCTTGGCGGTACGCCCAGCTGAGGTTCCACCATCTTGGCGTACTCGAAGGCAGTCGCGGGGAACCCTCCGGCCTCGTAGTCGGACGTGCGAGCGACAACCGCAGGGGACGGGCTTGTCCCGTCCCTCAGCACCTTCGTGACCTGATCGGTTGGTTCCGTGGGCGGCGCACCGAGGGCGAGCACACAAGCCGCTGCGACTACGACGCCAAGGCCGATGGCACCAAAGCGCGCTCGGTCGGCGCCGGTCAACGGATTCGGAGGCTCGAGTCGTTCTG
>JAPPKV010000120.1 GCA_028819775.1 Gammaproteobacteria bacterium
TGCCAAAGCCCGACGGGGGCGATGCGCATGGCGGCACCGTTCCACGGCAGATCGTCGGCTGCCGCTGCCTCCTCCCAGCGGATGCCTTCCATCAGCCGCCCGACCGCCCGATGGGCGACCTGGCCGGCACCGACGATTTCGCGGGACTCCCAGAGCTTGACGAACTCCGCCGCGATGTCGGCCGGATCCACGCGTCCGCAAGTCAGCAGGCTCTTGACGATGGCCAGCGTGAGTTGGGTGTCGTCTGTGTATTGGCCCAAGGGGAACTCGACTTCCCCCTTGTGCCGGTACGGTCGAAAGCTGTCCGTAATGCCCTGCATGGTGGCGATCTGCTCCCGGGACCTCCCTTCCAGCGGCGCACCCAAGGCATCGCCCACTGCGCACCCCATCAGCGCGCCTACGAATTGGTCTTCTCCGGGTCTTGTCATACCTACTTGCCGCTAGCGAGTCGCTTCACCGATGCTACCCGCTTCGCGACAATACTTGCGATGGTGAAAGGAAACCTGCATGAACGTGCTCTTCGTGTTCTCGGACCAGCAGCGCTACACCGCCCTAGGTGCCAACGGCAATCCGGTGGTCCGAACCCCCAACCTCGACCGGATGGCGGCCGAGGGAATGGTCTGCGACAACATGTTCTCGAATCACCCGCTGTGTTCGCCGTTCCGGGCCATCCTGCTGACCGGGCGGTACGGCTGGCGCAACGGCGTGATCTGCAACGAGTACGAGCCCTTCCGAGACATTCCCACGTTGCCCGGCGTGCTCCGGTCGGCGGGTTACCACACCGGGCATATCGGCGTGTGGCACCTGGGTGTCCCGCCCTATCTTCCCGAGAATCGCTATGGTCTCGACTACTTGGCCGCGGTGGAGGGGGTCGGCGGAAACTACTTCGACCAGCGCTACTTCGAGAACGAGCGGGGACCCGAGCGCCACGAGGGTTGGTCGCCCGTGGTCGAAACGGACCTGGCGATCAGTTTCCTCGAGACCCACACGGCCGAGCGGCAGGACGATCCCTTCGCGCTCTTCGTCTCCTGGCGCCCGCCGCACTGGCCCTACCCGCAGTATCCGGACGAATACGGCCTCTACGATCCCGCCGACGTCGACCTGCCCGGCAACGTACCGCCTCAGATGGCCGACTTCGCCCGGCGCGAGATCGCCGACTACTACGGCTGCTGCACCGGGCTCGACGCGCAGATGGGGAGGCTGTTCGATGCCCTGGACCGCCTTGGTCTCGCCGACGATACGATCGTCTGCTACTCCTCCGACCACGGCGACCACCTCTCGAGCCACGGCTACGGGAAGCCCAAGGACATCTGGATGCACCCGTCGATGCGGGCCTCGAAGGCCACGCCGTACGACGAGTCCGCACACATCCCGTTCCTGATCCGTTGGCCGGGCGGCACGTCACCCGGCTCCCGGACCTCCGCCTTCATGGGCGCCATCGACATCGTTCCAAGCCTGCTCGGCGCGTGCGGGGTAGCCGCCCCGGATGGATTGCAGGGTCGAGACGTTTCCGGTGTATGGCGCGGCGAGTCGCCACCGGATGACACCGAGTTCACCCCCGGTGGCAGCGACTCCGTGTTCCTGATGAACATGGGCAACGGCTGGCCCAATCGGAAGGCATGGGTCGGTCGCTGGCGAGGCGTGAGAACCGAGCGCTATACCTACGCCCGTTGGTTCGAAAACGAACGCGGACCCTGGCTGTTCGACCGTGAGTCCGATCCCTTGGAGACCCGGAACATCGCCGATGCGCCGGAAGCCCGTGGCGCGGTGGAAGAGATGGAATCCCGGCTGCACCGCTGGATGGAGGGCACCGGCGATCCCTTCGAATACGGGCGGCGGGGGCCACGGGGCTTCCTCGAGGTGGGGCAGCGCTGGGCCGACCCGGTTCGATACAAGGACTGGAGCCCTGCTTGACCTCGCCGAGCGCCGATCCCACCCCGGAAGAACGCATCTGGCAGGTCGTGGCCGAGATTCCGTTCGGCAACGTGGCGAGCTATGGCCAAGTGGCGGAATTGGCGGGCCTACCCCGGGGCGCCCGACGGGTCGGGCGGTGCCTTTCCCGGCTACCCGCCGGAACCCGGCTGCCCTGGCACCGGGTCGTCAACGCGTCGGGGGGAATCTCGCTACCGGGCAGTGCCGGCCGGCGCCAACGCGAGCTTCTGCTGGATGAAGGCGTTGCCTTCGACGGCGACCGGGTCAAATTGTGTTGTTGTCGGTGGTCCATCTAGGC
>JAPPKV010000302.1 GCA_028819775.1 Gammaproteobacteria bacterium
TTCCATCAGAATCAAACCGGGGAACCCGTGCCGGAACTACGTGGGAAACAACACCACCGTCTTCCTGAACGCCGCCATTCAGGGCCTCAACGAAACCCGGAAGGTCGCCCTAACCCGCTCGGGCATGGGCGGCAAGACGCGTCTTTGGGGAGCGAGAGCCCCGAAGTTCTGGGGTGCAGGCTTCATCGGCCTGACCACGATCTCGGCTCTCGCTTGGTATCACTCGACCTCGACCACCGACAGCCGAGAGGAGTACGAGGCGCTCACGACGTACCATAAAAGTGCGTACCTCCACTTCACCGGCGTCGAGTCCTTTCAGGGCCATTTTCGGATTCCAGTGCCGTTCGAGGTCGGTTTCCTCTTCCAGAAACTGCCGGAGATGGTCTTCGACGCGTTAGCGGGTCTCGACACGAGCGACACCGATCCGGTCACTCGCGGATTCTTGCCACCGACGGCCAGGGAGATCCTCCAAACCTCGTTTCTCCTGAGCAGCCTTCCGGTTCCATCGGCGGTCGCCCCTGCCTTCGATCACCTCCGCAACCGGAACTTCTTCGGGGCCGAGATCGTCCCGTACTACATGATGAGCCGCCCCGCCCCTGCTCGACACTTTCGCTCGACTCCGGTGACCTACGTTCGAGCCGGTGAGTGGCTCAACGTCTCGCCACTGGTGATCAAACACTACGTCGAAACCTACGGGGGCAACGTCGCCAGAAACGCCATGGTCGCGGTCGAATCATTGGCTTGGGACGACGTTTCGAATGGGCCCAAGGCTTTTCCGTCAGGAGTGCTCCGCGCGACAGGCATGGCCGCATTCGCCGCCTCGCCGTTCCGTTCCCGCAGCCGCTGGGCCGACGACTACTACGCAATCGCCGAGGAGGTCGGGCACAAGTGCTACATGGTCCGCAGACTGACCGGTCCGCGACGCGACGCGTTCATCGCCGACAACCGGCCGCTTCTCCGACTGTGCAGATGGAAGACCGAGGCTGACAAGGCGTTGCGCCCGTTCGGGAACACGGTTCATGCACAGGGTTTCATGAACCCCGATCTCTCTCGCGTGGAGAAGGAGCGCTACATCGCTAGTGCCTATTTCCGTCGCGACGAGATTTACAGGCGAGCCTATGGCATGGCTCGCGAATCCGTGTTAGACGAAAGATAGTGCGGTGCGTGAGTCCTTCAGGACGATCCGGAAACCCCACTTCGTGCTTGCCGCGCGACATAGAGCACTCCTCTCACGTAAGCGGCCTGACCCCGTTGCTCGGACGCTTCGGCCAGTCCCAGCCCAACTCCTTGATCACCGCCTCGGCCAACCCAATCTCCCGCGCTATCTCCGGAAGTCGTTGCCGACCGTAGACATCGCGTTGGTTCGGGTCCATCGAAACGGTGCCGGCCTTCTCAAGGCCATCAGCCAAGGACTTCGCCACCACCAAGAACATGCCACCCTTGTCGCCCCGGCCAGCCTCCAACATCTCCAGCAGAAATCCGGCTTCGCTGCCATTGAGCGCCATCGGTTCCTTGTCGAATACGCTCGCAATCATCTCTCGTGTTCCTACCGTGTCCTTCTCTGACCACGCAATCCACGGAAACACGGTCACTGGCTGATCCTGCGGCACCTCGACCTTCTTCGGTACTCCAACGTCGACCGCCAACTGCTTACCCAATCGATCGAGGTTGGGGTGATGAACGGCTACGTACCGTAGCAGCTCGTCGTCCGACATACCTTCGCGCTGCTGCATGTCCCTGAGTTCCGCGATTTGCACGGCATCCATCCGAACCCGGACAACACGATAACAGGCGTACGAGACGGTAAGACACCCGATGGACGTGACACCGGCAGCGATCAGTCCGCCCGGCATCCATCCCACCGCGTACGCGGGCCAAACGAGAATCGCCAGCACGAACGCAAGGCTAGACCATCGAACCATCAGCACCCCCTAGATTCCCAATCGCGGAGCGAACATCGCGCAAGCCGTGATTGTCCCATTGGCTTCGGTCGAGCGTCGCCCGCGCGCGCAACGGCAAGCAGCGCCGATCCACCACTGAGCGGCGCACGACTCCCATCGCCCAATGACCGCCGACCACGACGGCGAGTGCATCAAGAGCGCGTGCCCGGTACTCGGCCCTTCCGCCTCCTGCTTGAAACGGTCGCCTCGCCATCGCCTCCGAGGAGATGGGCCATTTGCGCCCGGACGTGACCCGAACCTACCTGAGATAGCTGCCCCCAGGG
>JAPPKV010000040.1 GCA_028819775.1 Gammaproteobacteria bacterium
TCCTGGAACTCAAGAAGATCGCCGCGATGGCCGAAGCGCACTATGTCGGGATTCAACCCCACAACTGCTACGGGCCGTTTGCCACCATCGCGTCGCTGCATCTCGATGCCTGCACCCCGAACTTCCTGATCCAGGAAGGAGGCATCCACGCCTGGTACCAGGACGCCACGGTCGGCGACTTCCCCGTACAGCAGGATGGCTATTTCGCTTTGCCACCCGGTCCTGGCCTCGGTGTCGCGATGAGCGAGGAGTGGCTGGCCGCCCACCCTTGGGACGACAATGCCCGCCCGTGGCGGCACCGGCAAGGCGGCAACCCCGCGCGTCAAGACGTCGAATGGTCCTAAGGAGTCGAGCATGTCGAAGGTATTCCAAGCCCCCGAAGACCCCTATTTCGAGTTCTTCCGTGCCGACAGCGCCCAGGACGCCAAGGCCTGGGCCGCGGTCATGAGCTATCCCCATACCCGCGTGTCGGCGACGGGAAACAGCCCCTACTACGAGACGCCGGAAGACTACGCGGCCCGGGCGTCGTGGACGGCACGCGAAGCCACCGGGTGGGTGCGGTCCGTGGGCGTCGATCCGATCCGAATCCACGAGTCCGCCGACAAGGTGCATCTGGCGGGGGGCTGGACACGCTACAACGCCAAGGACGAGCCGATCCTCCGCAATCGCGTGACGTACATCGTGACCCGGCTAGAGGGATCCTGGGGCATCCAGGCGCGTTTCGGGACGGACTCCTTCACCGAGGGGGAAGTGCTCGATTCCTCCGCACCCTTGGGCGCGGTCGCGGCGCACCTGGAGAATTGGGCGTCCGGCGATCTTGGCGCCGCAACGGAAACGCTCATCTATCCCTTCACCAACGTCGGCGTTGGTCGGGTGGACCGCTACGGGAATGCGTCGGAAGTCGCTGACAAACTCCATGCAGAGCCACCGCGAACGGTCGAGGACATCCGGCCCGTCTGGGAGGGAAGAGACGGCATCGTCGCTGCTGCGGCTTGGCGGAGTGCCCAAGGCTCGTCATTCCACGCAGTGTTTCTCGTGGCCAGACGGGCGGCCGGCTGGCGCATGGCCGGCGCCTCGATCATCCGACCGTAAGGAACCTGCTAGAACCCGCGTTCGGCGCACTGCCGGTTGATCTCGTCGATGATCTCGCAGACCCGGATCGACTCGGCGGTGGTCCACTGCGGCAGTTCCTTCAAACCGGCCGCCATGCAGCGGTGCACGGCCTGCGCTTGGTAGGTGAAGCCGTGCTGGTTGCCCCCATGCCAGGTCCAGCCCTTGTAGGTAACGAGCCGTTCGCCGTTCCAGCGTGAGCCGGGCGGCTGGCCACGCGTGATGGGGGCAGGTGTCGGGACCGGGTATTCGAATCTCTCCACCTGGTTGAACGGGCCGCTGCTCGGGTTGCGGTCCTGGTTCCAGTGGGTCTCGATCCAGTCGCCGGTCCAACCTTGGTGCGGATCGAGTTCGATGACGGGTTTGCCTTCCTCCCGGCGCGTGCCGCGTCGCGGTGGTCGACCCGTACGGATCGTCACCGCGCTCGGGTGGTGCGAGGGCGTTTCGATGGTGATGCGCCCCTTGGTGCCGACGTACTGGGACTCCTCGATGAAGCGACCGTTTGGGAAGGTGATGACGGCAATCCCTTCCTGGTCGGAGTACTGGAGTACGGCGGCGCTGGGTGATCCGCCGTGGGCGGAGTAGACATCGTTCGCATAGGCCTGTGGGCGGGCTTTCCGGCCGGCGGCGGCGATGACCGGCATTTCGTCGGCGCCGAAGCCGGTGATGGCGGGATTCAGGGCGTACACCCGGTCGGGATAGTCCGCCTGGACGACCCGGATGTCGCCGATGTCGCCGCGCGCCATGGCGGCCCTCGCATGTTCGACGGCTGGGAAGAAGCGCAGCCACATCCCTTCCCAGCACACGACGCCGGCTTTGTCGGCGGCTTCGAACGCCTCCTTGGCTTGGTCCGCGGTGTCCGTGAAGGGCTTCTCGCAGAGCACGTGCTTGCCGGCGGCAATGGCCATCATCAGGTCCCGGTGATGGTCCCAGGTCTTGGAGGCGATGTAGACGATGTCCACGTCCGGATCTTCGCAGAGCGCTTGGTAGGAGTCGTAGGCGGTGGGGATCTCGTGCGCGTCGGCGAATGCCCGGGCCCGGTCCATGTCCCGGGCGGCGATGGCGGCGAACTGGGCGCCCGGAACGTCCTGCAACGACTTCACCCAGTCGGAGG
>JAPPKV010000465.1 GCA_028819775.1 Gammaproteobacteria bacterium
CGGCGACCTTCATGGCCCGGTCGTCCGCCATCCGGCGGGTGGTCGCCCGCAGGACCTCGGGCTCCATCAGGGCCTGCGCATACCATTTGGAGCGCAGGATCGTGTTGGAGAACGCCATCGTGCGCGGTAGCTTGCCCGGCTGCTCCAGGGCTTTGCCCTCGGTAACGCCGTTCACCGCGAGCGAGACCCCCAGGACGCGCGTCATGTCGTTGGTCGTCGGCGCACGCCTGCCTCTTCCGGCGCCTTCGATCCCTTCGAGACGCCGCCGCAGGCCCGGCGTGACGCTCGCCTCGCTGACCCCGAGGACGATGACGCGGTAGTCGGAGAGCATCGCGTGCTCCACGGCCTTCTTGAACGGCAGGCGGTGGAGTTCCGGGCCGTAGACCGCCTGATCGCCCATGTCGACTACCTCGACGCCCCTTTCGGCGAGCCTGGCCCTCGAGCTGTGCGTGTAGATCCGGGGCGTGGCGGTCATGTAGAGGCGTTTTCGGGCGTGCAGCCGTGCGGCCTCGTGGAACTCCTGGAAGTCGACCGTCGATCGACCCCTCCCGTTTGTCTTGGCGCCCGTCGTACGGTGTGCCTCGTCGGCGATGGCGAGGTCGAACGCCGGCGCACCGTGCGCTGCCTGAGCTTCCGTCACTCGTCCCAGCGAGTGGTAGGTGCAGAACACCACACGCGTAGCGCCCTCGCCATCAAGCGGACGGGCGATCTCGACAGGGTCCGTGGACACGGGGCACTCGAGCTCGGAGATCCGGATGTCCTCGTTCTCGCTGCGGCCGCCGGCGGTCTGGTCCGAGCACACCACGATGCAGTTGAGCTTGCGCGTTGTCTGGCGGAGCCACTCGCGCCTCGCTTGCGATACCAATGCGATGGTAGGTGCCGCAAAGAGAATCCGTCCGCCGTCCTCGACGACCTGCTCGGCGATTCGCAGCGCCGTGAAGGTCTTGCCCGTTCCGCACGCCATGACGAGACGACCCCGTCCGTGGTTCGAGAGGCCTGCGACCGCGTCCTCGATCGCTTCGAGCTGGAGAGGCCAAGGTTCCTGGACAGGCCGTTTGGCGTCCTGCTCCTCAACCTGGATGCCGAGCAGTTGGCGGAAGTCGATTTGCGTGATCTGGGGATGAGCGTTCACGATAGCCCGCTCTGCGTTCGGTCCCCACCGGCAGGTCGCCACGATCCACCGCAGGCGGAATACCGGCTGCTGCGAACCGCCCAGGAACTTGTCGATCTCGCCTTTCCCGAGGGTCCGCCCCTCGTCGTAGCACTTGCACTGGATGGCGACCCACTCGCCCGAGGCGCGCCGCGCGACAAGGTCAACACCGATGTCGCGGCCGTCGAGTCCGGTCAGTTCCTCCCGCTCCGGCCAGTCCGGCCAGCGCCAGATTGCATCGATCTCGAACTCGGGCCGCTGAAGTGCGATGCGCATGAACAGCTGCTCGAACCAGCGGCCCTTCTCGGACTCGTCGCGGCTCTCGGCGCGGATACGGTCGAGGATGACACCGGCGGCGGGTCTCCCGCCGAAGTCGAAGGTCATTTGTGAGTCGTCTATCGGGTACCTCCGCTTGATGTTGTGTGCCTGACGGCCCTAGCGATCAGTGTGACGCCTTGTGCTTGCCGACTCTGAGGGACTAGACCGCCAACAATACCTACAGGCTTGGCAACGCGCCTTGCGGCTACGGATGTGCATACAGAGTACTCTTTGGTGTCAGTGCGATGCCCAACGTACCTGAAAACCGGAAGGCTAGCGCTGCAATGCACTCGGCTGCTAATAGCAGTGCGAGAACTGAGGTGGTAGGCTTCAGGCAACTGGGACGACGAGGCAGGTCGTTAGGATGGCTGACGCCAAGACAAGGACGCTTGAGGAGACGCCTGTGACGGAAAGACCGAAGGTCCGCACGAGGTGGCTTGACGGGTCGAAGTTCGTTGATCCGAAGGATCTTGGCAAGAGCGAGGTGTTCCGCAGGACCGTCAAGGCGGTCCGGAAGATCGAAACGCGCACCGCGACCCGGTAGGGTTTCGTCCTACCCGCGTGGGTTTTGTTCACGATGTTCTCGCGCTCGTGTTGCCGGGCGCACTGTTCAACTTGGTCGCACATTCTGCCCGGCTGCGGTTGCGGAGGGTGGAAGGGTACGCGCTCTTGTTCTACACGCTGCTTGCTGGATGGAGCATATTCCAATAAGAAAGTGAGCCTATCCGCGCGGCTTTCGTGGCGGGGAT
>JAPPKV010000520.1 GCA_028819775.1 Gammaproteobacteria bacterium
CCATCCTGTTCGTCGGCAGCGAAACCGGCCTCACGACGGTGTTCTCGGCCAACGAAGGGCACCCCGTGGCCCGGGCATTCGGCGTGGACTCGCTGGACCACGAAACCTCCGCAAACCTAAGCGGTGGGGTCGTGTACGCCAACGGCGACTTCGACGTGACCGTCGACGCCTACCGCACCGACATCGACAGCCGGATCGTCCGCTCCAAGGGCATCTCCTGCACCGGCGTCGCCGCCTGCGACGCGGCGGGCGTGGCCACGGCGGCCCTCTTCTTGAACGGCGTCGACACCGAGACCCAAGGCATCGACGTACGGGCCCGCTGGCGCACGACGCTCGTCGATGGGCTGCTTTGGCTCTCCGCCAACGCGCATTCCAACGAAACGGCGATCACGGGTCGGCGAAAGCCTGCGGGTGCCCCGGCCAACCTGACTTTCGACGACTACTACGGTGGTTGGGCGGCTCAACTGCTGGTGGAAGGCCAACCCAAGCAGCAAGCCAACGTGACCGCCGACTGGGAACGCAGCGGCTGGGGTCTGCTGGGCCGCGTGAACTACTACGGCGAAACAACCCAGAATCCCGTCGACACGGGTACCGTCACGATCGAAGCGGCGAGTACGGTGGATCTCGAGGCCCGGTCCGCAGTCGGCAGGGCAGACTGGTCGCTAGGCATCAACAACGTGTTCGACGAACTGCCCACCGAACTCGCCAAGACCCACCTGTCGAACGTCCTCTGGGGTGTCCGGTACCCGGTGGACACGCCTTTCGGGATCGCCGGTCGGTTTGCCTACCTGCGCGTGAGTTTCGAATTCGGGGAGTAAGCATGACCGAGGTTCTAGACCGAGCCGTCAAGGCGGCGCGCCACGGCAATCTGGAAGCGTTGCGGGCGTTCCTGTCCAACTCGCCCAGCGTGTTGAAGGATACGGACGGCGACGGCCGGGGCCTGCTCGACCACGCCTGCCGGGCGGCCACCGGCGACATCGCCATTCCCCTCGACCCGGGTACGCCCGATCAACATGCCGCGGTCGACCTGATCCTAGCGGCGGGGGCTGACCCGTCGGCCGCCGACAACGATGGCTGGACTCCCCTGCATAGTGCCGGCATGGCCGGCCATACGGATCTCGGGGCTCGGCTTGTCAAGGCAGGCGCTCGCGTCGATGCCGAAGCCTACGGCAAGGCGGGGGGATCAGCGCTGTCCTATGCGCTGTTCTACGCCAAGGCCTACATGGCCGAAGTCCTGAGCCCGGTCTATCCGGACAACCTCCGTGCCGCCGCGGCATTGGGCGCCGACCTCGGTCGGTTCGTCGACGGCGACAGTCTCACGCCCCAAGCCTACGAAGGCCTCGATTTCTACGCCCCGGTGTTCTTCCCCACCTGGCAACGGACCAAGGATCGCCAGGAAGTGCTCGACGAGGCCCTGTCGTGGGCGTCGCGCAACAACCAGTGCGGATCGATGGCCGCACTCGTCGACCTCGGCGGCGACGTCAACGCCAGCGCGTTCCGCGGCACGCCGCTGCTTTGGGCGTGCTACGCCGACAAGGTCGACGCCGCACGGTGGCTCTTAGATCACGGCGCTGACCCGGATCTACGCCACGACTGGGGTGGCGAGGGTCACGGCGTCTCGGCGGTCGCCATGCACCTCGCCGCACAGAACGGTGCCGTCGGGTGCCTCACGTTGCTGCTCGACCGAGGCGCGGACCCCACGATCATCGACGGCGCTCACGGCGGCGATGCACTCGGCTGGGCGGAATACAGCGGTGCCACCGAGGCAGCCCAAATACTCCGACGACGACGGGCCTGACGAAGGAGAACGAATGTGTCCGAACAACGCAGCGAAGAGGTAATGCGTCGCTACCTCACGGAGGTCGTCGCCCAAGGCAAGCTCGAACTCATCGACGAACTGGCCGCCGAGGATATGGTGGATAAGTGGCAAGCAAAGCGCGCTTGCCATCCCCCGCAGCACGAAAGCGGAGCTTGCGCACGCCACCGGTTCCGGGGATGACATCGCCGGTGAGTGGTTCGGTGGCGAGGAGATCGATCAACTCGCGTTTCTCTTCGTCCGTGAAGAGCCTGACTGCCTGGCGGGTGAATGTCGGCGTCTCGGCTACCGTCTGCATCTCGATCTCATAGCCCATTGGGGTAGGTCAGATATCCGCCCGGCACTCGGTTCCACCTGAAGGGGAGGTCCGGCTCGCGCTCCAGGATT
>JAPPKV010000417.1 GCA_028819775.1 Gammaproteobacteria bacterium
GCGCATGGTGGGCAACCTGGTGGGCGACCCCCGGCAGGACGTACGGATCGGCGCCACCGTGCGGGCGGTGTTCGAGCATCACCGGGACGACGATCCACCCCACACGCTGGTGCAATGGAAAGCCGTGGATTCGTAGAGGGGCGATCGCGCCCGAAGTGCGCGCCCCCGCCCGTTCGGACGTCTCCGTCGCAACTGGTGCGTTTCCCGCCGACTTCGAAGAAACGGTGGGCGCATCGGCTGCTAGAGTCGCCACGACCACGACGACGAACGCGCTTCCTTTCGTTCGCGTTCGACCCACGACGCGGCATTGGTCGCGGACCCGGGTTTGATGGAATTCGTTTGGATAGTATCCCGCCATGAACAGGATCAATGTCTCCGAAGCGAGAGCCCGGCTATCCCACTATCTGGCACGCGTCGAAGGTGGCGAAACCTTTGTGGTCTGCCGCCGCGGCGCGCCGATTGCCGAGATCCGCCCGTTACCCAAACGCCCGCGTGAATTGCGACGGGTTGGCATCGACCGGGGCATGCAGGTGCCAGCCAGCTTTTTCGAGCCCCTGCCGGGAGACGACAGGGAGTCCCCATGAGTTTCGACGCCGTGCTCATCGCAAACCGCGGCGAAGTCGCCATCCGCATTGCGCGCGCGGCCTCCGAGCTTGGCTTGCGTACGGTCGCGGTGCACTCCGAGGACGATGCGGCCAGCCTGCATGTTCGGGCGGCGGATGAAGCCCTCGTACTCGACGGCATGGGCGCTGCCGCGTACCTGGATGAGGAGGCGATTGTCCGAGCCGCCATCGACGCCCGTTGCGGTGCCATCCACCCCGGTTACGGATTCTTGGCGGAGCGGGGAAGTTTCGCCCGGCGCTGCGGCGACGCCGGCATTGTTTTCGTGGGCCCGAAGACCGAACACCTCGAGCTGTTCGGCGACAAGGGCCGGGCCCGGACTGCGGCGGTGGCATCCGACGTGCCGGTGCTTAAAGGGCTGGACCGCGCGGTTACCTTGGAAGAGGCGCGCGAATTCCTGGCGTCGCTCAACGGGGGCGCCATGATCATCAAGGCGGTAGCAGGCGGCGGCGGACGGGGCACGCGGGTCGTCGAAGACGCAGCGGACTTGGAGGCCACCTACGAACGCTGCCGATCCGAAGCGCGGGCCGCCTTTGGCGTCGGAGATGTCTACGTCGAGGAGTTCCTGGGCCGGGCAAGGCATGTCGAGGTACAGATCCTCGGCGACCTTGAGGGCAACGTGGCCCACCTCGGCGAGCGCGAGTGCAGCGTCCAGCGCCGCCACCAAAAGGTGATCGAGATCGCGCCGGCCCCGTGCCTCACCGACCAGTTGCGGGGCGCGATCATCGACGCGGCGGTTCGGTTCGCTGTGAACGAACGCTACGCGAACTTGGGTACTTTCGAATTCCTGGTGGACGTTTCCGGCAACGGCGAAGAGCGGCCGTTCGTATTCATCGAAACCAATGCCCGCCTGCAGGTCGAACACACCGTTACGGAGGAAGTCACCGGCGTGGACATCGTCCAGGCGCAGATTCGTCTCGCGCAAGGCGCCTCGCTCGCCAACCTCGGGCTTGATGATCCGGACCTCGCGAAGCCCCGGGGCCACGCCATCCAGACGCGCGTCAACATGGAGACCTTCGGCGAGGACGGCACCGTACGGCCGGCAAGCGGGACACTCACCGCCTACGAAGCGCCGACGGGACCGGGCGTACGCACGGACGGCTTCGGGTACGCCGGGTATCGCACCAGTGCGGCGTTCGACTCGCTGCTGGCCAAGGTCATCGGCCATTCGCCGGCCAAGGACTTTTCGGGAGCCGTCGCCCGGACGGCCCGGGCGCTGTCCGAGTTTCGGCTCGAGGGCGTCGGCACCAACATCCCGTTCCTGCAGAACGTCCTGGCCCACGAGGACTTCGCCGCAGGACGCGTGCATACGCGCTGGGTGGACGAACACATGGCCGAGCTTGCCGTACCGTCGACGCATGCCCCGCAACGGTTCGCCGCAGCGTCAGCGGAATCGGTGCCAACCGATGGCTACGCCGGGGCCCGCGTGGACACCAGTGATCCGCTCGCGTTGTTCGATCACGATGCCAAGGTCAAGTTGGAGCAAGCCGCGTCGGCAACGGAGCAGATCGACGAGCCGACGATTGCGGGCCCGGAGGGATCAACGGGTTTGAGTTCGCCCATACAGGGCACCATCGTTT
>JAPPKV010000269.1 GCA_028819775.1 Gammaproteobacteria bacterium
GCCCCCGCGCGCTTGGTCAGTACGCCGACGACCTTCCTGCGGTATTCAACGGTGCCGCGTTTGTCGGTGATGGGTTTGGAGAGCGCGCTCGATGCATCGGCCGCCGCCGCCAAGGCGCCATCGTCCACCGTAGTTCCAATCAACGCCGCCGCCGCGTCCGGAACGACCAGGGCGGTGATCGCCACTGCACCGATCGATACCTTTGCCGCGGTGCATACGCCCGACTCGTCGAGCGTCAGCGCGACGCCGGCACCGCAAACCGCGATGTCCATCTCAGTGCGGGGAATGAAGCGCAGATAGGCGTCCGACGTCCGTCCCTTGGGTCTCGGGATCCGGAATCCGATTAGGAACTCGGTGGGCTCGAGGACATTGGTGCCCACCCCGGTCACGAAGTCCTCGGTGGGTGTTTCCCGGTTGCCGCCCGGCGAGGCGATCACGCAAACCGCCCCGCAGGCAATCAGCGCGGGAATCGTGTCTCCCGCCGGCGAGGAGTTGCAGAGATTGCCGCCGATGGTCGCGCGCCCTTGGATCTGTGTGGATCCGATGAGGTCGGCGGCTTCGATCAGTCCCGGCAGGATGCCCTTCAACTCGGCGTTCTCGTTCAGGACCGCGGAAGCAATCCCCGCGCCGATGAACACCTCGTCGTCCCCGATGTGCAACTCGTTGGCTTCGGCGACATGCTTCACGTCTACGAACGTACGCGGCCCCTTGTCGATCGACCGCATCTGCACCATGACATCGGTGCCGCCGGCGAGCATTTGAGCCCGGTTGCCGGCCGCCGCCTCCGCTGCCAGCGACGACAGTGCTTCCTCGACACTAGTCGGTGCCCGGTAGGCGTATGCCCCCATGACTTCTCCCTTCCCATTGAGCGAAGCGCGTATGTATATCACGAAATCCGTGGCCGATTCACGAAGCAAATGCGACGCGCAGGACGCCAACGATGGCCTTGTCGTCTAGCGCTACAATCCCATCATCCTTCCCGCCTTTACAATCCCATGACCGAACCCGATTTCAACCACGCCGAATACCTCGAACACGTCGACGCGATCACCGCTCAATGGGAACGTACCCTCGAGGCCAGCGGCGCCGACGCCGCCGTGGTTCCTGCGGGAATCGCGCAGATGTACTTCCAGGACGACCAGGCGCCGGTCTTCCATCCCAATCCCCATTTCGCACGCTTCTATCCCGACGACAACTGCGAGCACAGCATCTTGCTGGTGCGTCCCGGCGACCGGCCGAAGCTGTATTTCCACCGCCCGGCGAGTTACTGGTACCAGCCGCCGAGCCTTCCCGACTGGGCCAAGGCCGCATTCGACGTGGAGACCCACGACGACGACGACAAGCTCATGAAGTCTCTCGTCGCCGGCGTGTCCGGCTTCGGCCGCATCGCTCTCGTGGGCCCGGCCGAGTCCTGCGACCTGAATCTCTCCCCCGACGCCATCAACCCGAAGGCGCTGGTCAGCCGCCTTCAATTCACTAGAGGCCAGAAGACCTCTTTCGAAGTCGCACGGCTACGCGAAGCCACCGATGTGGGCGTGCGCGG
Organism: Gammaproteobacteria bacterium; assembly: GCA_028819775.1. Next base: position 1,544 of record JAPPKV010000269.1, read on the forward strand.
TCACATCGCAGCTCGGGACACCTTCCGGGACGGCGGCAGCGAATTCGACATCCACATGGCGTACCTGGGTGCGAGCCGACAACAGGAAAGCAAACTGCCCTACCCCAATATCATCGCGCTGAACGAGCACGCGGGCGTACTCCACTACCAGCACTACGACCGAACGCGGCCCGACCCGACGCGCAGTTTCCTGATCGACGCCGGGGGACGTTCGGGCGGCTACCACTCGGACATCACGCGAACCTACAGCGCCAGTCCCGGTGACGAGTTCGATGATCTCATCGAGGCGCTCGATGCGAAGCAGCGCGACACCGTAGCGCAGGTCGAACCCGGCCGATCGTTCGTCGACCTACAGGTGCGCATGCATCGGGAAGTCGCCGACCTCCTCGTGAGTTTCGACATCCTCCGATGCAGCGCCGAGAGCGCCTACGAACGATCTGTCACGGATCTTTTCTTCCCGCATGGGCTCGGCCACCTACTTGGCCTGCAAACACACGATGTCGGCGGCCACTTCGCGAACGAGGACGGGGAACTGGCCGAACCGCCCGAACGCTTCCCGAAACTGCGCTTTACCCGGGCGGTCGAGCCGGGCTACGTGTTCACCGTGGAGCCGGGCATCTACTTCATCCCGAGTCTGCTCAAGGATCTGGC
>JAPPKV010000125.1 GCA_028819775.1 Gammaproteobacteria bacterium
TTTTCGTCGTGGCCGCACCCTCCGGGGCCGGCAAGACGACCTTGATCGAGAACCTGATGCGCCGAGATCCGTCGCTGGTGGTTTCGGTGTCGCACACCACCCGTCCCAAGCGGGCTTCGGAAATCGACGGGGTCCACTATCACTTTGTGGACGAGGCTGCGTTTGCCTCGCTGCGCGACGCCGACGAGTTCCTGGAGTGGGCCCGGGTGTTCGACCACGCCTACGGCACGTCGCGCGAGACCGTGGTCGCGAAACTAGCGACCGGTGACGACGTGATCCTGGAAATCGACTGGCAGGGCGCCGCGCAGATCCGTCGGCGCCACCCGGACGCGGTGTCCATCTTCGTCCTGCCGCCGTCCCAGGCAGCACTCATCGAGCGCCTCAATACCCGGGGCCAGGACCGCCCCGAGGTCATCGCCAAACGCCTCCAGCAGGCCGTCGACGACATGTCCCATCACGATGAGTTCGACTACCTCGTGGTGAACGATGACTTCGATGAAGCGGTCCTAAGACTTAGGCGAATCGTGCACGCCACACGCGCGGGAGAACGACTACCGAAAGAGGACCATACAGCGCTGTTGGGCGAACTGTTGCGTACGCCCCCCAAGACCAACAGAAGTGAGGATCGGGCGACACAGCGCAGGTAAATCCCTGTAACATTATGTAACTGCCGATACAGACGCCGTTCGTTGGAGAGAGCATGGCCCGCGTTACTGTTGAAGACTGCCTTGAACATGTCGACAACCGCTTCGAACTCGTAATGCGTGCCACGCGGCGGGCGCGGCAGATGCACCAAGGCGTCGAACCCCTCGTTGAAGACGAAAACGACAAGCCGACGGTCATCGCGTTGCGCGAAATCGCCGAAGGCCTGATCACCGACGAGGTATTGGACGCCGCTGAGATCCCGATTGAAGACGAAGATGAGGAATTGCAGCATCCCTTTGGCGGCCTAGGAGATGACCGAGCAGACGATTTCTGAGCTTCGTCAGCGATTCGCTGATGACGACCCGCCCCTTTCCGGTATCGCTACCACCGCGTTAGCCGATCCCGTCGCTGCCGAACCGGAAACCGGCAAGCGCGACACTCGCCCCGAACGCAAGACCGGTTCGTACTTCCAGAACCAACTCCGCGCCCAAGCAACGGCGCCCGAAGTCGCCGTCCCCGTCGACATCGAGGAATTGCTGAAGACGCTCCTCGAGTACCTGCCGAAAAATGAGGTCGAAGCCGTACGGCGAGCGTATCGATTCGCCGAGAGCGCCCACGCCGGCCAGTTTCGCCGCACCGGCCACCAGTACATCACGCATCCGCTGGCCGTTGCCGCCATCCTCGCCGGGATGCGCATGGACCACCAATCGATCATGGCGGCGGTCATGCACGACGTGCTCGAGGACACCGGCGTATCGAAGGAAACGCTTGCGGCATCGTTCGGTGCCGAGGTGGCGGAAATCGTCGACGGCGTCTCCAAGCTGTCCACCATCTTCAATTCCCGGGCCGAGGCCCAGGCGGAGAACTTCCAGAAGATGGCCATGGCAACGGCCCGCGACCTGCGCGTCATCCTGGTGAAACTCGCCGACCGCCTGCACAACATGCGCACCATCGGCGTCATGCCCTTAGACAAGCGCAAGCGAACGGCTCGCGAGACCCTCGACTTCTACGCGCCCATCGCGAATCGACTCGGCATGAACACCGTTCGCGTCGAATTCGAGGAGTTGGCCTTCCAGGCGCTCTATCCGCTGCGCGCCGACCGTATCCGCCGAGCCGTCGAGTCTACGCACGGACGCCGCAAGGGAATGATGGAGCAGCTGAAACGCTCCATCCAGGCCAGTCTTCGCCGCGAAGGCATCGACGCCGATGTCATCGGTCGCCAAAAGCACCTCTATTCCATCTACCGGAAGATGAAAACCCAGCACAAGTCGTTCGTCGACATCATGGATGTGTTCGGCTTCCGGATAATCGTCGACCGCGTTGACAACTGCTACCGCTCCCTCGGCGTGGTCCACAATCTCTACAAGCCCGTGCTCAGCCGCTTCAAGGACTACATCGCCATCCCGAAGGCCAACGGGTACCAGTCGCTTCACACCGCGCTGGTCGGCATGCACGGCGTACCCATCGAGGTGCAGATCCGGACCCGACAGATGGACACCCTGGCCGAGAAGGGAATCGCCGGGCATTGGCTCTACAAGAACG
>JAPPKV010000174.1 GCA_028819775.1 Gammaproteobacteria bacterium
GCGCGGTGGGGGACCGCATCACCGACGACGAGGCAGCCGCGATCATGCATCGTGCGCGGGAGGGCGGCATCCGCTATTTCGACACGGCACCGCTCTACGGCCACGGTCTGAGCGAGAAGCGTCTCGGGCGGGTGTTACGCGAACTACCCAGGGACGACTTCGTGCTGTCCACGAAAGTAGGCCGTTTGCTGGTGCCGCAATCCGAGGGCGAGCGCTTCGAGGGAATGCGGGATGCCGAACCCGTCGCCATACGCTACGACTATTCCTTCGATGCCGTCCGGCGTTCCCTCGAAGCGAGTCTCGAGCGCCTCGGTCTCGACCGCGTCGACATCCTGCTCTGCCACGACATCGACATCTGGACCCACGGCGACGCCCAGCCGGGAATCTTCGAGGCGGCGAAGAATGGTGCTCTACCGGCGCTAGCCGAACTCCGCGAGCAGGGCGTGGTGCGTGCCATCGGACTGGGCGTCAACGAGTGGCGGGTATGCAGCCAGGTCATGGACATGATGGAGGTGGACTGCTTCCTGCTGGCCGGCCGCTTCACCCTCCTGGAACAGGAGCCCTTGGACGAGTTCCTGCCGAAGTGCCGCGAACACGGGGTGTCGATCATCATCGGCGGTCCGTACAACTCGGGCATTTTGGCGACGGACGAGCGCCGTTTCGCCACCTACGACTACAAGCCGGCACCGGAGCACCTGTGGCAGCGGGCCCAGGCCATTCGCAGGATGTGCGAATCCCACGGCGTCGACCCTCGTGCCGCAGCACTGCAGTATCCGCTGCGGCATCCGGCGGTCGCCGCGGTAATCCCCGGCGTTCGGGCGATCGACGAAGTGGACGCGAACCTCGATCTCTTCGCCACCGAGATACCCGACGGGCTCTGGCGAGACCTGGCGGCCGCGGAGCTTGCCCGGGTGATCGACTGACCATGCAGCGCCTAGTCCTCGGATTCGTGGTGGGCGGGGTTCTCGGCACGGGTTTCGGTTTCGCGGTGGGGATCCTGGTGTTCCCCTACTTGTTCCCGCCGCCGGTAGTGAACGAACCGCTCCTCGGCAAGACCGAACGTGAGGTCGTGGCGACAGCGACCTTCATCCACGCCAATCCCGCGGACCCGATCCACTACGGTCGCGGCACGGCGACCCTGTACGACGACCTCGTTCGTCTGGAGCCGGACTTCGAGGTGGGGCCGGGACCGAAGTTCCACGTCTACCTAGTGCCGTTGGCCGAAGTCACCCCGGACACGGAGGTGGAACGGACGATGTTCGTCGACTTAGGCCGCTTGAAGTCGTTCGCCGGCAGCCAGAACTACCGGATTCCGGAGGGTATCGACCTGGCCGCCTTCGGTTCGGTCGTGATTTGGTGCGAACAGTTCAACGTGCTCATCTCGCCTGCGGCCATCTCATTCGCCGAGTAGGCGTTTGGGCTGCGTCAATCCGCGCAGGATGGCGAGGGTTTCGGCGGGCGTCCTGACCAGGCGAGCGTCGAGGCCCGCAGCCTGTCCCCCTGCCACGTTTTCCGCGTTGTCGTCGACGAACAGGATGTCGGCCGGCGCGACGGCGATGTCGTCGGCGACCGCGAGGTAGGCCTCGACGTTCGGCTTCCTTAAGGCCATTTCCCAGGACGTGTAGATTTTCCGTACCGGGGCAAGCGCGCTGGCGAATCGCGATTGCCAGGCTTCCTGGTGCACGGGGTTCGTGTTCGAGAAGACATAGAGCGGTAGCACCGACGCGACGAGGGGCAACATCCCGACAACGTCGTCGAAGAGATCGCGCAGCAATTCGTTCCAGCCCGTTCGCCACTGGGCGCGGGTGAGCGAGATGCCGAGACGTCGCGACAGGCTGTCAAGGTAGTCGTCGAAGTCGATCGCGCCCACCTCGAACGCCTTGTAGGCCTCGTCGACGGCCCACTGCGCGGCGATTGCTCCGACGTCGACATCGGCTGCTCGCGCCCAGGAAACGAAGCAGGCGCGAGGATCGATGTCCACGATGACGCCGCCGAGATCGAGCAGAACGGCATGCGGTTGGGACGCCTCGGGAGATTGGGCGGTGCGACCTGCCATGTGTGTTCCGATGCCCATTTGAGCGCGACGTATCATAGTGCCCGAACCAAGAACAACCAGTCGATCAATCCAATCAATCCGGGTGTACGACAAATCGTTGGTGAGTGATCGCTGACATCCGAATCGGGCG
>JAPPKV010000157.1 GCA_028819775.1 Gammaproteobacteria bacterium
GTGGGGCGCGGTATCCTACGCCACGGCTGTCGTCGAAGGAAGCGAGCCAATGTCGCGTGTCCAAGCGAAGGACATTCGAATCGTGTTGGTCGAACCGAGCCACCCCGGCAACATTGGCGGCACGGCTCGCGCCATGAAGACCATGGGTCTGGCCGATCTAGCCATCGTCAACCCGGGTCGGTTCCCGGACCCGCAGGCGGTCTGGCGTGCCGCGGGCGCCGTCGATGTAGTGGACGCGGCACGCGTGTTCGACCGCGTCGACGAAGCGATCGCGGACTGCGGCTGGGTGGTCGGCACCAGCGCCCGCAGCCGACGCGTCCCCTGGCCGGTCGCCACCGTCGAACAGTTCTCTGAGCAACTCGCCCGAGAGGATCTCGGCGGCAAGCCGGTGGCCGTCCTGTTCGGACGCGAAGACCGCGGCCTGAGCAACGAGGAACTCGAGTGCTGCAACCTGCACGTCGTGATTCCGGCCAACCCCGGGTACCCATCGCTCAACCTCGCCATGGCCGTCCAGGTCGTCTGTTACGAGATCTTGAGAGCGCTGACGCGAGTTGCGAACCCCGACGCCGGGACCGAAGACCCACCATCAGACGACCCGCCGATCAACTGGGACCGATCGCCCGCCACCGCAGCAGACCTGGCCGCGTTGTACCGCCACCTCAGCCACGTCCTCTCAGCCATCGAGTTCCAAAACCCGAAGAACCCCCGACTCACCATGACCCGCCTACGCCGGATGTTCACCCGCATCCGCCCCGACCAGACCGAAATCGCCATACTGCGCGGCGTCCTCACCCGAATCGAACGATCCCTCGCCCGCCGCCCCCCGCGTTAGGGACACCCACCTCCAAGCCAGGGACACCCACTCGCGCACACGCGTGTAAAAGATGGGTGTCCTCGTCTGGGGGAGAGGAACGGAAGAGCGGTTTCCTGTGTCGGGCGACGAGCGAATTTGCCGGTTTTCGGGCCGTGGAACGCCCGTTTGGGGGCTAGATGGTGCGGTTGGAGTGCGGAATTGGGGTGCGAGGGCGCGGTTTTCTGAGGGTCAGGCGAGCGCGACGGTCCACCTTGGTGTGGAGGTGGTTCGTGCGACGCGTCGGCGGCTGGACGCGACGAGGGCGAGCCACGATTTCGGGTCGCCGACTGTCGGTGGGGCACGCTCCTTGGGGATATCGTCGCGGTGCAGACCACCGGTCCACTCGACTTGCTCGCGGTAGTCGCGTAGCGAGACGTCGAGGACGGATGGGCCGCCGCTTGTAACCCGGCGCCTAGTGGTGTCTAGGCGAAGCGGCGCAACCGGTTCATCGAGGCGCTCTGGTTCGTCGTCGGCTTCTTCCAGCCGGCGTTGGAGGGATGTGTGTTCGGGGGCGTCGACGCGGTCGGCCATGCCCGCGCGGACGGGATTCAGGTCCTGGTAGGCCATGCAGGCACGCAGCGCGCGCTCGTCTGGCAGACCGTTGGAAGCGAACCGGCCGTCCCAGAAGCGGCCGGTGCAGTCGTCTTCCTGGTTGGCTCGCCGGGCGATGGGTTCGTTCAGGCAGCGCATGTACCAGGATAGATCGGCGAGTCGGTCGCGCAGGACGGCGACTCGTTCGGTGTTGGCCGCGAGGGTGGCAACTTGAGCATCAAGGTGCTCGGGGCACTTGGGCGGGTAAAGGGTGAGCCAGCGACGGGCTACTTCCTCGTCGCAGAGGTCCAGCTTCTCCTGTGGACGGTAGTGGAGGCCGATGTGGTAGTGGTTGGACATGACGACATAGGAGTAGATTTTGACGGTGAACAGTTCGGCCAGAGCGAGCAGCCTGTCCTCGATCCAGCCGCGGCGATGCGAAAAGTCGCGGCCGCTAACCGGGTCGCGACCGCACAACCAGGCACGTCGCACGCAACGCGAGCCGACGTGGTAGTAGCCCCCGTTTTCGCGATCGATCAATAGGCATCTGGGTACGGTCATGCGTCGATTGTCGTTCTTCTCGTCGGGCGTTCGAAATGGGCGAAGGCTGAAAACCTTGTAGGAATTCACACCTCCGAGACGGGCTGCGACAGTCTGCCCTGGCGCCGTCGCGCGGGGTGGAGCGGATGGCCGTGGCGGCATACCTTGCGTTCCCCTGCGGGGCTGCCGACACACCTGGCGCGGTCTGCCAGCATATTCCAATAAGAAAGTGAGCCTATCCGCGCGGCTTTCGTGGCGGGGA
>JAPPKV010000462.1 GCA_028819775.1 Gammaproteobacteria bacterium
GATCGCCGCATGACGACGTTAGCGCCCACTCACCAACGATTTGTCGTACACCCGAATGCAATTGATGCATTGATGACTCCAAGTTATGCTCTTCATCATGAGGACGACGATATCACTAGACGAGCATCTCTCGAATCAGGTGCGTCGCGCGGCGGCCGCCCAGGAGCTGAGTGTGAGCGCGTACATATCCAAAGTCCTGAACGATGTGCTCAAGCAGCGCGTGCCACCGGAACCCCCGGCATTCACCTTGGTCACCACGCCGGGCGCTCTCGTCCGTCCGGGTGTCGACCTGGACCGGCCAAGGTCCGTGGATGCCGAAGATGACGAGACGCGGTTCGGCCTGCGACGGTAGCGGCTGCGATGCTGCTCCCCGACGTCAATGTATTGATCTACGCCCACTTCGAGGACGTCGTCGCTGAACATCGCGAATACGCACGCTGGCTTACGCAATTGGCGACCGGGCCGGAGCCGTTTGCTCTCTCCGTACTCGTGCTGTCCGGCTTCGTCCGGGTCGCCACGAACTCAAGGATCTTCGATCCGCCGGCAACCCTCGCGACGGCTTTCGACTTCGTGTCCTCGCTGGTGGAACGACCGACGGCCCGCATCGTAGGCCCGGGTCCCGATCACTTGTCTATCTTCCAAAAGCTGTGCCGTGACGCGAATGCGACGGGAAAGCTGGTTGCCGACGCGCAGCACGCGGCGGTTGCCGTGGAGCACGGCTGCACGATGGTCTCGACGGACTCCGACTTCAGCCGGTTTGCAGGACTTCGATGGCAGCACCCCCTACGTCCGGAGGCCGCGAGGTAGCAGCCAGCAGCCTCGCTCACACCTCGAAGTCGGGTATTGCAGGCTCTTGGAGGGGTCTCTTGGCGCAACCGCGACGTAGCGGGCCATTTGCGGTTAACCAGGCGCCGAACCATCGGGCGCATTCGTCGCGCAGGAAGTCCATGCCGTAAAGCACCGTTTCGTAGCTGTAGTGGTTCCCCAGGCGGCCGGTGTCGATGGGATACTGGTTGTCGCCGTTGTCCCCGCAGTAATCAGGTGCCGCAGATCAGGCCGTTGTAGCCGCCGCCGATGATCACGACGTCGTGCTTGGGTTGCTCTGTCATGCCAATCGGATACCGGCGTAATGGCAGAAGTATGAAGTTGTAGGCAGCGATCTCTGCAATGTGTGTAAGCCGGAGCATGGGCTTACTGTCGGTGACGGGCCAGTGAAGTCTCAGGGCGCGTCGGGAAACCCAGGCAAGCGCTCGTCGACGACCGACCAGGACGCTTTCGATGCCGTGAAGATGTTGGCCGCCGGCCGCATGCCGGGATCGTCGTCCAAGCAGCCGGCGGGAATCTGCATCTGGTCCTCGGTCCGCCGGCGGGGCATTTGTGACCCGCAGGTTCGGCAGAAGGCGGTGCCTTTCACCTTGGCCTCCGGCATCTTGTAGTTGACGACGTGGTCTTCCCCGGCTAGCCAGCGGAAGGCATCGACCGGCACCATCGTCATGGTCGCGTAGGCGGCGCTCATGGCTCGGCGGCAGCGGGAGCAGTGGCAGTTGACCATGCGCTCGGGTCGGCCGTCGAACTCGAAGGTCACCGCACCGCACAGGCAACTCCCGCCTGTGGCGCGGGGCGTCGTGGCGGTGCGCGGGGGACGGTCGGTCGCGTGCGCGTCCGAACCGAACTCGGGGGGGTAGGTGTCATGTCGCGGAACGTCGTCCGGGATGTCGTGCCAGGGGGCTTTCGAACCCACGAACCAATGCGAGCTTGGCCGTTTGCCCGGGTCCTCGGCGACGTTTCCGATCGGTATGGCGGCGAACGGGCCACCCTCGGGACAGGCGGGAACCGCCGAGCCGCAGCGCGGGCAGAAGTTGCGCCAGCCGTTCGCGGAGGAACGGTAATGGACGACCTTGTCCTGCCCTTGGCGCCAATGGAAGTGGTCGGGTTCGGCACCCGCGTAGGTGGCGAACGCCGAGCCGTGGAACTTGCGGCACATGGAGCAGTGGCAGTGGGCGATGAGATCGAGGGGGCCGTCGATCTCGAAGGCGATGTCGCCGCACAGGCAGCTTCCGGTCAGCATGGTTGGCTCGCTTACACGTTGGGGATGATGTCTTTCGCAACCCGTTCGAGAACGTCGAACCGGGTGTCGAAGTTTGGCAGAATCATGACCTGGTCCAAGCCCGCGTCGG
>JAPPKV010000456.1 GCA_028819775.1 Gammaproteobacteria bacterium
GACGTCGTGTCGTCGAGCCGGGCGATTGGCTGAACCGGGGGCCGGGCGTTGGCTTCGGCGCTCGGTTCGTCGACGGGGGTCTCGGTAGACTCGTCAGGGCCCGCTGCGCTCCCGACCGGCTCGAAGGAGGCCAACCGTAGGAGTGTCATGTCGAAGCCGATCTTCGGATCCGGCGCGAATTCGATGTCGCGTCGCCCCATCAGCGCGATCTGGTAGTAGAGCTGAAGGTCCTCCGCCGAGAACTTTCCCAGAAAACGGGAATAGCCGGACGCGGGCGCCGATTCCAGCTCCTCGGCCACGGCAAGATCGTGGAACCCGCGCTGCAATTCGTCCAGCACGCCGGCCAGGTCCAGGGAACGCGACGCGAGGTCGTCGCCGGTGGCGAGCAGGCGGTCGCTGTCGCCGGCCGCCAAGGCGTCGAGCAATGCGCCGATCTCGTCCCGTCCGGCAATCCCGAGCATCTCGTTCACGCTCTCCGTCGTGATTGCGCCGCCCCCGTGCGACACGGCTTGATCGGCAATCGACAGCGCATCCCGCATGCTGCCCCTGGCGGCGCGGGCGATGATCGCGAGCGCGGTCTCTTCCGTCGTGATGTCCTCGGCGGCGAGAATTTTGGCGAGCTGGTCCTTGATAACCTCGGGAAGCATGTTCTTCAGGTTGAACTGCAGGCAGCGGGACAGCACCGTGACGGGGATTTTCTTCGCCTCCGTGGTAGCGAGGAGGAATTTGACGTGCTCGGGCGGCTCCTCGAGCTTCTTCAAGAGCGCGTTGAAGCTGTGGCCGGTGAGCATGTGCACCTCGTCGATGAGGTAGACCTTGTAGCGTCCCCGGGCCGGTGCCAGATCGGCGTTGGCTAGCAGTTCGCGGGTGTGGTCCACCCCTGTTTGCGAGGCGGCGTCGACCTCCATCAGGTCCATGAAATGACCTGCGGCGATCTCGCCACAAGACCCGCATTCGCCGCAGGGCGTCGAGGTGACTCCCGTCTCGCAATTGAAGCAGGCGGCGAGAATTCGGCCCAGCGTCGTCTTGCCGACGCCGCGGGTGCCCGTGAACAGATAGGCATGGTGGAGTCGCTCGCTCTCCAGGGCGTTGGACAGAGCGCGTACAACATGCTCCTGGCCCACGACATCGGCGAACGTGCGCGGGCGGTACTTCCGCGCCAACACCAGATAACTCATGATGGGAAGCATGTTACCGCAAACCACCCGCGAACCGGCTGCCGGGGCGTGCGCTGTCCTGGCCGAGACGGCTTGTTGATCATCGGTCATCGTGGCGCGGCGGGCCTCGCCCCCGAGAACACGCTCGCCGGATTTGCTCGCGCGGTCGAACTCGGCGTCGACGGGGTGGAGCTTGACGTTCGCATGGCGGGAACCGAAACCGTCGTGATTCACGACGAGCGCGTCGATCGCACGACGAACGGCACCGGCATGGTGAGCGAACTCGGCTTTGCCGTACTCCAAAGCCTCGACGCCGGGAACGGCCAGCGAATCCCGACGCTGGGCGAGGTGCTCGAGCTCGTACCCCGGCACGTGATGCTCAACGTGGAGCTCAAGGGTTCCGGCACGGCACGGCCCGTCGCGGGTATCGTGGGCGATCTAGCGGCGGGTCGACAAACCGCGGATCTGCCGTCGCTACTCGTGTCGTCCTTCGATCACGAAGAACTGCGCCTTTTCCGCGAGATCTGTCCCGGCGTGCCATGCGCGCCCTTGGCCGGCCGCTGGTCCGACGACCTAGAGTCGGCCGCAGGTGCATTGGATGCCTGGTCCGTCAACCTATCCCTGCGCGCGGCAACCGAAGCTCATGTCCGGGCGGTGCGAAGTTGGGGACGGCGTTGTCTTGTCTTTACGGTCAACGATCCCGCCAGGGCACAGTCGTTGAGCGGGATCGGAGTAACCGGGGTGTTTACCGACTACCCGGACCGGTTCGTCGTGAATCCGGTGTCGCGTCTTTCGAGTTCGGCAAGTTCCCGGTGCAGTTCGTAGTGCCCCGAGGTGACATGGGTTTCCATGCGCCGCAGTTTCAGTTCCATCTGGTCGAAGTCGGCGCGCACGTCCCTCAGGCGCTGTCGTGGAATCGAAGAGTACGCCTCGTGCGATTCGTTGTTGCGGTGACGTCTTTTGCGACGCGTCCGACGCGGCGGCCGCAAGCGTAGCTTGTTCTTGTGCAAGGGACTTGGGTCCATGAGCAGCGCCGCTACGAAATAGCCCACCAACGTCACGGAGGTGAGGAAGACCAACCCGGTAAGCGCTATCAGGCGAACGACCCAGGTCTCCAGGCCGTAGTAGTTCGCGATCCCCGCGCAAACGCCGAGAAGCTTGCCGTTCTCGCGGTCGCGAGCCAGCCTGGGGGTCCGCGGCTGGCCGGACCAAGGCCACGAGTGTGCCCGTCCGCGCTCCCGGCGCGCCCCAGCGTCGTGGGAAATCCGGTCCGCAACACCCTCTATGTAGTCTGCAGCCCGGTCGGTGGCGGACGCCGACAGATCTCTGGCGGCTCGCTCGATGCGGGCGACCGCTTCTTGAATCCTGTCGTCCGACGAGGCGTCCCGTTCGGCCCGACGGCGTTCGCGCCGACCGTCTTCCGGTCCGTTCATCGGGCACTGCGCCGGCGCCAGTCCGGCGTTTCGGCATCGAGGATCGACTCAAGCGTCTCGATGCGTTCCCGCATATCCTCGGCGGATGACGCGAGGCGCTCGAGTTCGGTGCGCTCGTCGTCGGTGAGCAGGCCCTGGCTACGCCCCTTGGAGCGGTAGTGCATGATGACCCAGAGCGGTGCGACGAATATCAGGAACAGAATCGCTGGCACGAAGATGAAGTCGGCAAAGGTCATTCCGGTTCTCCTGCCCTAACCATCGCCTAGCCCTTGGCGTCCTTGGCGGCGTCGCGCGCAACACGTTCCTTGAGTTGTTTGAGTTCCTCGTCCACCGCCTCGTCCACCTCGAGTTGCTCGATTTCGTCGTTGAGCGTCCGCTTGCCCAGGTCATAGGACTCGATCTGGCCTTCGAGATCATCCATCTTTCGCTCGTACTGCTCGAACCGGATCATCGCGTCGTCGATATTGTGGTCGCTGAGCTGCCGACGGACACCCAGCCGAACCTTCGCGGCCTGGCCACGCATGATAATGGCATTCTGCCGGGCCTTGGCGTCCTTGATCTTGTTCTGCAAGGCACCGATGTCACCATTGAGCTTCGCCAAGGTGCCATCCAGCACCTCGAGATCCGATGCCACCGACTCGGCGACTTCGTCGGCCTTGGACTTCTCGACCAGGGCCGCTCGCGCCAAGTCGTCGCGGTCTTTGGATATGGCCAGTTCGGCTTTGCGCTCCCACTCGGCGGCTTCCTCGCGAAGCTGTTCGTGCCGCCGGGTCAGCTCCTTGCGGTCGGCGATGGCCCGCGCCGAGGTCGACCGAACCTCGACCAGCGTCTCTTCCATCTCCCCGATGATGAGGCGAACCATCTTCTCCGGGTCTTCGGCCTTGTCGAGCAAGGCGTTGAGGTTGGAATTGACGATGTCCGTCATGCGCGAGAATACACTCATGTCAACGATCTCCAATAGGCTCCTGTCGAAGGAGGGGATTGTCCTTGTCCACTCCTTATCAGGATTCGTGCCAACGAGACCAAGAGCCGTAAGTTATTGATTTTCATTCCTGCCTCCCCGACCGGTCGGACTACTCCGTCCGGCAGGGTGGCGGAATAGACCAACTATTGGCAGAATCCGGCCAACGACTTTGGGCAAACTGCGGGCAAGCGCGATGGTCAATCCGAAAGAACCCGACCGTCTTGTCGGCGAGTCACCGGCATTCCTCGCAGTCCTCGAAGCGGTGTCCCAGATCGCCCCGCTCGACAAGCCCGTGCTTGTGGTCGGCGAGCGGGGCACGGGGAAGGAACTGATCGCTTCCCGGTTGCACTACCTGTCGAGCCGGTGGGACGGGGAGTTCCTCAAGCTCAACTGTGCGGCGATCAGCGACACGCTGATCGAGTCCGAGCTTTTCGGTCACGAAGCCGGTTCATTCACCGGGGCCGCGCGTTCCCACCAGGGTCGCTTTGAACGAGCCGATGGCGGTACGTTGTTCCTCGATGAGCTTGCCAATACGTCCGGGCTGGTCCAGGAAAAGCTCCTCCGGGTCATCGAGTACGGCGAGTTCGAACGTGTCGGCGGCAAGCGGACGATGCATGTGGATGTGCGACTGATTGCGGCGACCAACGAGGATCTGCCTCGTCTCGCCGGGGAGGGCAACTTTCGCCTGGATCTGCTTGATCGTCTCGCTTTCGACGTGATCACCCTGCCGCCTTTGCGGGAACGGGCCGCAGACATCGCGCTGCTTGCAGACTACTTCGCCATCAACATGGCTTCCGAACTCGGACGCGACTACTTTCCCGGCTTCACTGAAGCCGCCCAACGAGCGCTCCGCGCCTATGCGTGGCCGGGCAACCTGCGGGAACTGAAGAACGTCGTTGAGCGGGCAGTGTACCGCACGGACCCCGACCACCCGGTGTCTGAAATCGTCCTCGACCCTTTCGAGTCACCCTACCGCCCGAATGCCGGCACCGATGGTCCACCCTCGACCATCGCCTTGCCGGTCGACCTGAAGAAAGCCGTACGCGACCTCGAGGTCGACTTCGTCAACCGTGCGATGGCCACCGGTAAGTTCAACCAGCGCCGAGCTGCGGAACTCCTAGGCCTGACCTACCACCAGTTTCGCGGCTACCTGAAGAAGTACGACCACGAACGGCACGACGGGTCCGGCCCTTAGCCGTGCCTACCAGCGATAGGATCCCCTGAGATACCAGGATCCACCTTCGAAGTTGGCCGCCGTGCGGCGCGCGTAGGGAAGTCCCACGTTGAGCCGGTTGGCGTACGGCGCATCGATAACGTCGATGTAGGCATCGAAGAGGTTCGATGCGCCGAGCGTGAAGCGCATCTCGTCGCTGAACTCGAACGCGAGTTCGGCATCCACAAACACCGTCGACGACAGCAATTTCGTCGGGGCGCCCCCATCAACGCCGTCGATGCGACCACGCTCGTCGTAGTGCTCGCCGTAGTAGTTGAGGCGCAACATAAGATCCCATCGGGGGCTCAGCAGAATATCCGCCGTCAGCGTGAAGCGGTTGTTGGGGTAGCTATGCTCGATGTCCTCAACTTCCGCATCGCTCACGGGCTGGACACCATTGACCAGCGACTGGCGCACCACATCCACCTGGTTGTGGTTGAAGGCGAAGGTGAAGTCGGTGGTGATGTCGCCGCTCGCCCAGTCGAAGCTGGTCGTGAATACGATGTCGAGACCGGTGACATCCAGATCAAGCGCATTTGTGAAGAACTGGACATTGGATGCGATGCCGTTCGGGGCCACAACGGGTAGGTTCTGCGTCTTGTAGATGCGCCCGTCGATCCGGATCAGGTAGAGATCCGCAGTCAGTTCGATCCGGTCTTTTCCGAACCAGAGCCCGGCGCTGTAGTCAATGGACTGCTCTTCCTGCAGCGGCGCGCCTCCCGCGGCCAGGGCCAATGGATGGTTCGGCGGGACGGTACCCGACTCCACCTGCAGCCCCGTGTCGTTGTCGAATGTGGTGGTCACCTTCTGGAGGTTGGACTGCCCGGGTGTCGGCGCGTGAAAGCCCGTGTTCACCGACCCGCGCGCCGCCCAGCCGTCGGCCAGATCATGGCGTAGTGCCAGTTTTCCGTTCAAGGTGCTCCCGAAATCGGAGAAGGACTCGTAACGCAATGCGTACTGGGCCAGGGTGTTGTCGGTGACTTCCTGCTCGATCTCGCCGTAAACCGCACTGTTGTCGCGGTCGAACTCTCCGGAGTTCACGGGTTCCAGGCCCTTGAAGCCGCTTGAACCCGCACCGCGGTACGAATTCGGTTCGCCAGCGATCACCGTGAAGGTCTCCTGTCGCCACTCGACGCCGTAGGCGGCCTGGACGCGGTCGGTCAACCGGCGGGTGAAGTCCGCGTTGAGGTTGATCTCCTGCTGCTTCAGCGCACCGACATCGAAGTCCATTTGGGCGGGCAGACCATTGCCACCCAAACCGATACTTGGGTTGACGGTGTTGTTCAGGAAGAAGTCCAATTCATCCTCGCCGTAGCCGAAGCTCAGATCGTAGGTAGTCCCGCCCGCCAAAACGCCCTTGTAGCCGGCCACCACGCTGAAGTCGCGATGGTCGCCGTCGAAAAACGGAGTGAAACCTTGGACCAGGACGTCCTCGATCCCCAATGCCCGAATCGTGCTATGCGCCTCGTTGGCGTCGGTCAGAGGGTTGTCGCCCGAGCGATAGAAAAAGCGGTAGCGGCCCTCGGTCGACGCGAAGTTGGCATGCAGATAGAGGTCAGCCTGCTCCCCCACCCGCGTACCCGCGTTCAGGAAGAAGCGGTAGTCAGTCGTCTGCGGGCGGCCCCAAGTCTGGACCAGCGGTGCGTCGTCGAACGGCGAATCCGCGCCGATACCGGGTACCCCGGCGTCGATCAGCGCTTGGGCATTGGGGCGTTGCCGGCCACGGGACAATGCCTCGTTGTCGACGAACTCAAAGCTCAGGTTCGCAAAACCGTCGGCGCCTAGACCGAAACCGGCATTGGCGGCGAGCTTCCGGCTCCGCTCCCCTTCGTAGTATTGGCCGTAGTCCAGCCGGACCTCGCCACCTTGGGCAGCATCCTTCATCCGGAAGTTGACAACACCGGCAATGGCGTCGGACCCGTACTGGGCCACTGCGCCGTCGCGCAGCACCTCCACGCTCCGCACGGCGATGGCGGGGATCATCGCGATGTTCGGGCCGTGGGACCCCTTTCCGGCCGCTGGCACAAATTCCGCGATCAGGGCCGCGCGATGGCGGCGTTTGCCGTTGACCATAACGAGGGTCTGGTCGGGCGCCAGCCCGCGCAACGACGTGGAGCGCACGAAAGTGTCACCGTCACCCGATGCCATGGGCGCGTTGTAGGAAGGTGCCAGGGCCCGGAGGCTGTCGGTAAGGTCCGCATGGTTGCCCACGCGCCCAATCTGCTCGCCGGAGAGAACATCCACTGGTGCCGTGGCTTGGGCCTCCGAACGCGAGGTTTGAAAACGCGACCCGACGACAACCACCTCTTCAATCTCGGCGGCCCGACCGTCTTGTGCGAGAACGGTCGGGGGCGTGAACGAAAGGCCTGCGCACGCTACGAACAGTATGCTGAGTTTCATTCTTGCTCCTTGATTCGAACGGAACTCATAGAGAAAACGGCCACGTTCGCTGTATCGCTGACGTTGCGTTCAGGTGCCGCGAACAGACCCCAAACGAAGCCGGCATGACCTCTGATTCTATTGAGAAACCGCGCGATTGCGGTAACATGGCGGGACTGGTTTGCGCCGCCAACTGCATAGGATAGCAAATGACCAAAACTGGACGCTCTTCGTTGACGGTGACTCGGCTCATCGCGGTTGCTTTGGCAGGGGGAGTTCTCGCAGGTTGCGCATGTCCCTACCCCGCCCCGCCGCCCGAACCGGAGCCGGTGGTTGAACCGCCGCCGCCACCCCCGCCACCGCCGCCACCGCCGCCACCGCCACCGCAGCCGCCAAGCATGGAGCTGGTCGTCTACTTCGACTATGACGAAGCGGTTATCAGACCGGAGGGCATGGGAGCGCTCGAGCGGCACGCGGCTTTCCTCGTCGAAAACACGGGTTGGAGGGTGCGAATCGAGGGCCACTGCGACGACCGCGGCAGCGAACGTTACAACCTGGCGCTGGGTGAACAACGCGCCAATGCCGTGCGGCAGATGTTCCTCGAAAAGGGGATCGCCGACTCGCGGATGGATGTCATCAGCTTCGGCGAGGAGCGGCCCGCAGCGGACGGCACGAGCGACGAAGCGAGGGCCCAGAACCGACGCGCGGTGATCATCCACCTGTCGCGATAGTTCGGCGGTTTGCGATTCGACCTGCTCGTTCAAGGCGCACCCCTCGCAACGGGTGCGCCTGAGCGGGCTTTCCGATTTGCCCGTGCGGCGGTCGACGCCCGCCACCAAATCGGTCGAATGTTCTTCTACAACGAGGCGGTGACGGTCGCCAATCGATTCGCAGCGGACGAATCCGGCATCCGGGAACACCTAGCCCAACTGGCCTCGGCGGCCGGCTTCGAGCTCGCGGTGTGCGTAACAGCCGCCGCTCGCCGGGGAATAGTCGCGGAGGAATCCCTAGCCGACGGCTTTGTGATCGTGGGCCTAGGACAGCTCATCGAAGCCATAGAAGATGGCGATCGGTTGGTTTCGTTCTAGCGACGGTGCTGCAGCCCGACGAGCGATGACGACAATGCGGCATCGAAACTCGATTCGAGTGGGGGTCTCGTGCCGCAGACCAGAGAACCACCTGCTATGTCCACCCCGGAAGGCTCCCTCTAGCAAGACGCGCCTGTGAAGCGGGTTCTCTACATCATCCGCCGTCCGCCGGGAGTGCTGGCCGATGAAATCACCGACATGATGCTGGTCTCCGGCGTCTTCGAGCAACCGACCTCGGTCCTGTTTGCCGACCAAGGCGCCTATCAACTCCTAGGGCTGGACACCCGGGAGTCCCCTATCAATGCCCTTTCCACCTACGACATCGAAGACCTCTATGTATCGGCGGAGAGCATGCGGAGCTTGGGGCTGGACGTGGCGGACATCCCTTCGAACGTTCTGGTGGCGGGCCGTCGCAAGGTCCGCGAACTCATCGCGGGCCATGACGTTGTATTGACGGGTTGAATGTGGGAATCCTCCACGTGGTGTCTAATCCGGCGGCAGTCCAGTCCTGCCTCGCCGCGGTTTCCGATGGTGACGCCGTGCTGCTTGTCGGCGACGGTGCATTCGCCCAAGACATCGCACCGCATCCCGGGATTCGCTTTGGTGTCCTGGAGGAAGACACGGCCCGTCGCGGCCTACAGCCGTCGGCCGCGCTTGAGGCACTGAGCTATGCCGGCTTCGTCGAATGGGCGGCCGAGTTCTCGAAGTCGGTGACCTGGCGCTGAAGTTGGGAAGTCCGTGCGAACGAAGCGACGCGCCCGATGATCGTCGTTGCAGGTCCTTCGAGGGCAGCCGTGCGGACCAAGGCACCTAGGTCTCCGATCGAGCCCACCACGATTCGTTGGCCCGGCAGAGTGGCCTTGGAAATCGCCGCAGCCGGCGTCGTAGGAGCGGCCCCTGCGCCGATCAGCCGGTCGCAAAGCCGAACGAGCGCACCGAGGCCCATGTAGACCACCAAGGTCTGGCCCGGTTTGGCAAGCTCCGGCCAATCCGGATCGGCCTCCTGGTGGACCTGGGCAGTCACGAAACGCACGGACTGAGCCCACTGCCGGTGGGTAAGCGGTATCCCGGCGACCGCCGCACAGCCTAGGCCGGCGGTCACTCCCGGTACGACCTCGAAGGGTACGCCGCGTTCGACGAGCGCTTCGATTTCCTCTCCTCCCCGTCCGAATACCAACGGGTCGCCCCCTTTCAGGCGCACTACGCGCAGGCCCCGGCGCGCGTCCCTTTCGAGCCGGTCGTTGATCAATGCCTGTCGGGAGGCAACGGCAAGGCCATCGCCGGAACGCCTGCCCACATCGATCTTGCGGGAGTCGCGCCGGCAACGGTCGAGGATAGCGGCGCCCACCAGCTTGTCGTGGTAAATGACGTCCGCGCGCTGCAGTCGGTGCAACGCCTTGAGAGTCAGCAGGTCCGGGTCGCCTGGTCCGGCTCCGACCAGCGACACGATCCCGGGGCTGGGCGTAGCAGCCAGCATCGAGTCCAACGTCTCGTCCGCCGCGTCGAGGTCCCCGCGCCCGACGGCGTCGGCGAGTTCCGAGTCCAAGACCTGGTCCCAGAACCGTTGCCTGGACGGCGTGTCCGCCAGCACGGCCTTGATGCGGTCACGGCGACTTCCAAGGTATCTCGCCAACGGGCCGACACTGTCGGGCAGCAGGGCCTCGATCCGTTCCCGCAGCCGCCGGGCCAGCGTGGGCGACGTCCCCTCGGTGGATATCCCCACCGTGACCGGCCCACGATTGACGACGGCCGGGAACAACGCGGTCGAGTGTTCCGCGTCGTCCACGCAGTTGACGAGCACATGGTGCTGCGCACCTGCCCGCTGCACAGCACGGTTCACCGCCGCATCGCCGGTGGCAGCCACGACGAGGATTCGGCCGACGACGTCGCGTTCCTCGAATGGACGGTCCCGGATGGCGATCCCGGACGAACGGCAACGTTCGCGAACGTCCTGGTCGACGGATGTCGCGACAACCTCGATATTCGCCCCGGTAGCGACGAGTGTCTCGATCTTGCGGCGGGCCACTTCGCCACCCCCGACCACCAGACACGGCTGACCGGCGAGCTTTAGCGCGAGCGGCAGCGTGCTCACAGGTCGAGCCGGGTACTGCCGTCCATATAGCCTCGCAAAGCATCTGGTACATGCACGGCACCGTTGCCATCCTGGTAGTTTTCCAACACGGCAATCAGCGTCCTACCCACCGCCAAGCCGGAACCGTTCAGGGTGTGGACGTAGTTCGGTCGCCCGGTCTCCGGATTCCGGTAGCGGGCGAGCATCCGCCGGGCTTGGAAGTCGAGGAAGTTGCTGCAGGAGGATATCTCCCGGTACCTTCGCTCGGCAGGCAACCAGACTTCGAGGTCGATGGTCTTCGCGGCGGCGAAGCCGAGATCGCCGGCACACAGCGCGACCGCTCGATATGGCAGCTCCAGCTTGCGCAGAATCGTCTCGGCATGGGCGGTCAGTTCGTCCAGCGCATCCCAGGACTTGACGGGATCGACAATCTGGACCAGTTCCACCTTCTCGAATTGGTGTTGCCGGAAGATCCCATGCGTGTCCTTGCCGTAGTTGCCCGCTTCGCTACGAAAACAGGGCGTGTGCGCCACGAAACGCAGCGGGAGTTCGGCGTAGTCGAGGATGCTCTCCCGAATCAGGTTCGTAACGGGCACCTCGGCCGTCGGAATCAGGAACTGGTCGCGGTCACCGTCGATCGCGAACAGGTCGTCCTCGAACTTGGGAAGTTGCCCGGTCCCGACCAGCGTGCGCCGGTCGACCAGGTATGGGACGTAGACCTCCTCGTAGCCGTGTTCCTGGACATGCGTGTCGATCATGAATTGGGTGAGCCCACGATGCAGCCTGGCGAGAGGGCCCCGAAGAACCGAGAATCGCGAACCAGCGATCTTGGCGGCCGCTTCGAGGTCGAGGGATGTAGATGCCAGCGACACATGGTCCCGGGGCTCGAAGTTGAAGTCGACCGGTTCCTGCCAGCGCCTCAGTTCGACGTTGTCTGTTTCGTCCCGGCCCGGGGGCACGCTGTCATCGGGCGGGTTCGGAAGGGCATTGACGAACTCGCTGAGTTCGTCGCGAACGGCGTCGAATTGCCTCGCCGCCGCCGCCAAGTCGTCGCCCAGGTTGCCCACCGCGGCAACCAGCGGTGCGATGTCGTCGCCGGCGGCCTTGGCCTCGCCGATCTGCCTCGATGCCGCCCTGCGCTGGTTGCGCAATCGCTCGACCTCTTCCTGCATTCCCTTGCGACGCGCTTCGAGTTCCTCGAAACGCGCCACGTCGAGTTCGATGCCTCTGAGTCGAAGACGCTCGGCAATGGATCCGATCTCCAGCCGCAGCCGTCGAGGATCGATCATGCCACGCCCCCGGCAATCCGATAGCCCAACGCCGCAGCCAAAATGCAGCAGGCCACGCTAGAGAGCACATACGCAATCGTGGAAACCACGCGACCTTGCTCCCACAACAGCACCGTATCGACCGAGAACGCGGAGAACGTCGTGAAGGCGCCGAGCACTCCGGCAACAAGGAGTGGCCGTCCCACGTCTTCGAACCACGCGGCGCCGGCGAAGGCACCGATCGCCAATCCGATGGCGAGGCATCCCGCGATGTTCACCAACAGAGTTCCCCAAGGAAACTCCGCGCCTGAGGTCAGTGCCTGCACGCAGTAGCGCAGGAGGGCACCGCAAGCGCCGCCGGCAGCAACCCACAGGATTGTCTTCATTCGGATCCTCTCTACCTAGGGGAAATGCATTCCCTGTTTGCCCCGCGTCGAAGGACGCGAAGTCTAAGGCGTTAGTATGCCGCGTAACAAACGGACTTATGACTACAACGCTGGTCTTGTTCAGAAAACTGATATCCAGGGATATATGAAGTGGCGCATCCTCGTCTTCTCACGCGCTATCCCAACCCCGGAGTTCGAATGGCCAAGGTGTTCTGACACCGGACGTTACTGGCTTGGACTCTCGCGCCCACCGCGGCGCGTCGTTGGCCCGGACGACGAGCCCGTGGCGCGGTCACGATCCCGCAGACTCGCCAGACGCTCGGCGATCCTCCCCTCGATGCCCCGGTCGGTTGGCTTGTAGAACGCCACGTCGGGCATCTCGTCGGGAAAATACCGTTCTCCCGCCGCATAGGCGTCCTCTTCCTCATGGGCGTAGCGGTAGCCCTTGCCGTGACCCAGCTTCTCCATGAGCGCCGTCGGCGCGTTACGGAAACGTAGGGGTACCGGGTGAGAAGGATTCTCGCGCACATAGGCCATGGCCGCATTGAATGCTGCTTCGACGGCATTGCTCTTGGGCACGCTCGAGAGATACAGGACGGCTTGGGCGAGCGCCAATTCGCCCTCCGGCGATCCCAGTCGCCGGTACGCGTCCCAGGCATCCATCGACAACTGGAGTCCGCGCGGATCCGCATTGCCGATGTCCTCGCTGGCCATGCGAACGAGCCGGCGGGCCACGTAGAGTGGATCACAACCCCCATCGAGCATCCGAGCCAGCCAGTAAAGTGCCGCATCGGGAGCGCTGCCGCGCACGGACTTGTGCAATGCCGAGATCTGGTCGTAGAAGGCGTCCCCGCCCTTGTCGAATCGACGATAGCTCTGGCCGCTGGCTTCCAGGACATGATCGGCAGCAACGGTTCCGGATGCGAGTTGAACGGCCACCTCCAAGGTGTTCAGGGCTCGTCTCGCATCCCCGTCCGCAACGGCCTGTAGCTCGCGAACAGCGTCCGCATCGAGCTCCACCCCAAGGTCCCGCGTTGCGGCACGCCGCACGAGTGTCTCGATGTGGGTGTCGTCCAACGGCCTCAGGACGTACACACGCGACCGTGACAGCAGGGCGGCGTTAACCTCGAAAGAGGGATTTTCCGTCGTCGCGCCAATGAAGGTGACCGTGCCCCGCTCAACGTGCGGCAGGAAGGCATCCTGTTGGGCCTTGTTGAACCGATGCACCTCGTCGATGAACAATACCGTGCGTCGACCGGGAAACGCCTGGGCCTCCGCGATTGCGTCGCGCACGTCGCGGACGCCCGCCAGCACGGCGGAAAGGCTTCGCCACTCGGCGCCGGCTGAGTCCGACAGCAACCGCGCCAAGGTGGTTTTGCCCGTGCCCGGGGGACCCCAAAGAACCATCGAGTGCACGACGCCGAGACGGGTAAGTTCGCGCAGGGGCCGTCCTTCCTCGAGCAGATGTTCCTGGCCTACGAAGTCGGCCAGCGTGCGCGGACGCATGCGGTCTGCCAGCGGGCGGCTGGCCGAGGTTGCCCGGTCGGGCGCCGGGTCAAGGGGCAGATTCGGTTGGGACGTCGTCTGGGAGATTCCCGATGACATCGACCCCTGCCGGCACCTCGAATTCGAACAATCCCGATTCTAGCACCGGGTTCGCCTGGCCGTGACGGAACACGACGGCCGTTTTCTGATCCAGGTCGTCCACGACCTCGAACCCGGTCAGCGATCCGCCCTTCGAAAAGGACAGCGTTATCTCACGGAAAAGGGATGTGGATTCGGGATTCCGGGGAGTCAGCGCGAAGCGCTGCTCGGACTCCTCCGTGGTGGACGTCATCCGTACCCGGAAGTTCGTTTCGAGCATCGAGGTGTCGGTCAGGACCATCATCGGGCTTCCCTCGACGGTCTCCTCGAACAGCTGCACGGTCACTTGCTCCAGGTCGGGGTCATAGACCCAGACAAGCTCGCCATCCGCGACCACGAGTTGAGGGTAGGGTTCGTCCACGTCCCAACGCAGCCGGCCGGGACGTTCGAGGTGCATGGTTCCCGTGGCGGTCTGCAGAACCTCGCCGAACTGGCCGGTGACCACCTGCTCGAAGTCAGCACGGTAGCTCACCATCGAATCAAGTAGCGCAGCCAGAGCCTGGCTGTCCTCGTCGGCAGAGACACCGACGGTCCCGAACAGAACCAGCGCGGCGACGGACTTCACTCGGTTCGACCCGGCGGGAGGAGCACTTCGCGCGTGCCGTTGCTGTTCATCGCGGACACTACGCCCGCCTCCTCCATCTGTTCGATCAGCCGTGCCGCGCGGTTGTAGCCAATGCGCAGTTTCCGCTGGACGGCCGAAATCGAGGCACGCCCGGAGTCTTGCACGAACGTCACGGCCTCTTGGTAGAGCGGTTCGTCCGAATCGCCGTTGATATCCACCGTTCCTGGCACATCGAGGTCGACCCCGCCGAGAACATCGTTCAAGTACTCCGGTTGACCCCGTTCCTTCCAGTCGCTGGTCACGGCAGCGACCTCCTCGTCGGATACGAACGCGCCGTGAACTCGGGTGGGCATGCTGGTGCCGGGCGGCAGGAACAGCATGTCCCCGTGGCCGAGCAACTGTTCGGCGCCGCCCTGGTCGAGGACCGTTCGGGAATCCACTGAGCTCGAGACCTGGAAGGAGATTCGTGCCGGCACATTCGCCTTGATAAGACCGGTGACGACATTCACAGAGGGTCGCTGGGTTGCCAGCACGAGGTGGATTCCCGCTGCCCTCGCCTTCTGCGCCAAGCGCGCGATCAACTGCTCGACCTTCTTGCCGACGATCATCATCATGTCGGCGAACTCGTCGATAACGACGACGATGAACGGCAGCTTGGCCAACGGCGGGGCCGAATCTCCTCCCTCCCCGGCGTCGTCGGGCCAGAGCGGATCCAGCACGGGCTTGCCGATGCTCTGGCCCTCGTCGATGCGCCGGTTGTAGCCGCTGATGTTGCGCACACCCAGAGCGGCCATGAGCTGGTAGCGCCGCTCCATTTCGGCGATGCACCAGTTGAGCGCTTGGGCGGCGTCCTTCATGTCCGTCACCACGGGTGTCAGCAGGTGGGGAATGCCGTCGTAGACCGAGAGCTCCAGCATCTTCGGGTCGACAAGGATGAGCCGCAACTGATCGGGAGTCGCCTTGTAGAGCATTGACAGAAGCATGGCGTTGATTCCCACGGACTTGCCGGATCCGGTCGTGCCGGCCACGAGCAAGTGCGGCATCCGGCCAATGTCGGCCATGACGGGCGTCCCGGCGATGTCCTTGCCGAGAGCAAGGGTCAGCGGGGTATTGGCTTCCCGGTACTCCGCGGAGTTGAGTATCTCCTTCAGGCGGACCACTTCGCGTTGTTCGTTGGGGATCTCGATGCCGACGAACGACTTGCCGGGGATGACCTCGACCACCCGCACGCTGATCACGGCCAGCGAACGGGCGAGATCCTTCACCAGGCTGCTGATCTTGCTCACCTTGAGGCCGGGTGCCGGCTCCATTTCGAAACGCGTCACCACCGGTCCGGGCAATACCGACTTGACCTCCGCCTCCACGCCGAACTGGGCCAGGTTCCGCTCGAGTTCGTTCGCCATTTTGGTCAGGGAGTCACGCGAGAAACCGCCGCTCACCGTGGGATCGTAATCCTCCAACAGGTCTAGATCGGGAAGTTCGACGGGGGTCTTCATGTCGAACATGCGCGGCTGATAGCCCTGCTCCGACCGTTTGGCCGGCGTTTCGATCGTAGTCCGCGCCCGGCCCGGCCCGGCTACGCCCGGTTCCGTCCGCCGTCGAACAGGCTTCGAGCGTCGCTTGTTCTTGGACACCGGCCGGCGGACCGCCGACGTTTCCCTGCGCGCCAAGGCCAGGGCGGACCGTCTCAGCGCTTTCGCGAGCAGAACGGCACCCAACCGAATGCCGCCCGCAACGGCATACACACTGCGGCCGACACGTTCGAGTACACCCAGCCACGAGTAGTTCAGCATCGCCTGGGTTCCGGCCACGAATACCGCCAACGCGCACAAGGTCAAGCCCGGCACATTCAGTACGGGCAGACCCACCCGCGCGATGCTGTCACCCAATGCCCCGCCGGCGCTGGCGGGCATGGCGTCGCCCGCTTCGACGTGGAGCCGCATCAACAAGCAGGTGGCGAGGAGTACCGCAACGAAACCTCCGCCCCGGACCGGTGCTTCCGCCCAGGTCCATGGAGTCCGGCGGTGGTGCCGCAGCAGCGGGATGGCCGCCGCCAATAGACACACGGGCAGGAGGTAGGCGCCCCAGCCGAACGCATACAGCACGATGTCCGCCGTCCAAGCACCGCTCTTGCCGGCCAGGTTTTCCACGGCGAGCTCGGAACCGGCGACGGTCCAGGCCGGATCGGTTGGGTGGTGGGAACCGAGCGCGAGCAGTACGTAGACCGCCAGAGCCAAGACGGCCACGAGGCCGAGCTCGCGGAAAGGTACGACGTTCGCTGGCGCAGGCATTGGGGAAGTCCTTTTCGCCCAAACACGGCGATCATATCTGCTCGTCGTGGAGGGCACAACGCGCCCACAGGACCCGAATTCGGCCGCAAGTCCCACTTGGCTAGCAGACCACGGTGCGTATCATTGGCGCGTCCTAGCGGCCGCGGGCCATCCCGGCGATGAAGAAAGACAAGCAGAAGGTGATCGACGAGGTTTGGGACGACGCCCGGGTCCGGAGTTTCCTCGACAAGAACGTCCCGCGCCAGTCCAGGGTGCCCTTCCCCGGCGACCCCGATTTCTACGTGCTCCGGCACGCCTATCAGAGCATGCGTGCCGAGGACTTCGGCCGTTTCCTCGATTTCTACACGCAGGACGGGCGCGATGTGCGGGCCCGGGACAACAAGGGCCGCACGTTGGCGGAGATTATCGCCGGGCACGCCAATTCGGATCGGTTCGTCGAGTTGCTCAATGCCCGTTGACGACGTCCAGCACCACCGCCTCATCGTGCTCGGGTCCGGTCCGGCGGGCTATACGGCAGCACTGTATGCATCCCGGGCCAACTTGAACCCGGTGCTGATCACCGGCGTGGAGGTGGGCGGTCAGCTGACGACGACCACCGATGTCGACAACTGGCCCGGCGACCACGACGGGCTGCAGGGTCCGGAACTGATGGTGCGCATGTCGGAACACGTCGAGAAGTTCGGCACCACGATCGTCAACGACTACATCAACCGCGTCGGTTTCGGCGATCGCCCCTTAAGGCTCCACGGCGACGCCGCCGAGTACGCCTGCGACGCGTTGATCATCGCAACAGGCGCGTCCGCCAAGTACCTCGGGCTTGAGTCCGAGGAGGCATACAAGGGCCGAGGGGTCAGCGCCTGCGCCACTTGCGACGGATTCTTCTTTCGCGGCCGCGAGGTCGCCGTGATCGGCGGCGGCAACACGGCGGTGGAAGAGGCGCTCTACCTCTCGAACATCGCCAGTCGGGTGCACTTGGTGCATCGCCGGGACGCGCTTCGCGCCGACAAGATCCTCCAGGATCGGCTGTTCGAACGTGCGGAGCAGGATTTGGTGAACATCATCTGGAATCACACCTTGACCGAAGTAGTCGGAGACCAACAGGGGGTGACAGGTGCGGTGCTCACGGCGGTCAACGGCGGCGCAAGCCGGGAGTTGCCCCTCGATGGCATATTCATCGCCATCGGCCACGTGCCGAATACGGGCATTTTCGAAGGGCAACTCGATATGAACGACGGCTATATCCGGATAGACAGCGGAACCGAAGGCAATGCCACCGCTACCAGCGTGCCCGGCGTATTCGCCGCAGGCGACGTTGCGGACCACGTCTACCGGCAGGCCGTCACATCGGCGGGATTCGGATGTATGGCGGCGCTGGATGCGGAAAAGTACCTTGACGCCCTACCCCCCAACCCGGATGCCGCCTAAGGGACCACTCTCGCAATCCGCGTTCCCGGACCCCAACCGGGCGGCGCCCGAAGGACTGGTGGCGTACGGCACCGACCTCACGCCGTCGCTGCTGATCGACGCCTACTCGCACGGGATATTTCCGTGGTTCGACGACGACGCGCAGCCCGTGCTGTGGTGGTCGCCCGACCCCCGGGCCGTCATGGCACCGGCGGAAATGCACATCTCAAGGAGCTTGGGAAGGAGAATCCGCTCCGGGGTTTACCACGTGACCGCCGACAAGGCGTTTGCCGAGGTGACGGCGGCCTGCGCCGAGCCCCGGGCCAGCAGCATGGGCACGTGGATTACCCGAAAGATGCGTACCGCCTACCGGGAACTGCACGCTCTCGGGCTCGCGCACTCGGTGGAGACATGGCGCGACGATGATCTCGTGGGGGGACTCTACGGCGTGTCCCTCGGCCGCATGTTCTTCGGCGAGTCGATGTTCAGTCGTGTCTCGGATGCCTCCAAGGTAGCCCTTGCGCACCTCGCCAGACAACTGGATTCGTGGGATTTCTCGCTTATCGACTGTCAGCTTCCGACCGAACACCTGGCATCCCTCGGCGCCCGTGAGATTGCGCGGCGTTCATTCCTGGAACTCGTGGCGGCGAACCGCTGCCATCCGGACCGGCAAGGCCGTTGGGATTTCGACGACCTAGCGTTTTCGTGAACGGGTGTAGCGATCGATGGTCCCAAGTGGTTAAATGCCGCGGTTCCTCAGCCCTTGAATAATCGACGAATCAGGACGAATGGCGAAAGAAGAACAGATCGAGATGGAAGGGGTCGTCGTCGACACTCTACCCAACACCATGTTCCGCGTGGAACTGGATAACGGTCACAAGGTCACCGCCCACATATCCGGAAAGATGCGCAAGAACTACATCCGCATCCTGACCGGCGATCGCGTAAAGGTGGAACTGACACCCTACGATCTCAGCAAGGGCCGCATAACGTTCCGCGAGCGTTAGGAACGCGGGCCGCCAACCAAGGGCGGCCCGTCCGGTCCATGCCAATTCTGCAATCGCGAGTCCCTATGCTTTCGCGGTGCGGGGTTCGACCTCTAGGGCGAGGTCGCCATCGGCCTCGGTGATGTGGACGACACCACCGCCGTCCGACAGATCGCCGAACAGGATGTCCTCCGCCAGCCGGCGCTTGATCCGCTCCTGGATCAGCCGCTGCATCGGCCGCGCGCCCATCTTTTCGTCGTAGCCTTCGCGGGCCAACCAGTCCCGCGCGGACTCGTCGACATCCAACTCCACCTTCTTGTCATCGAGTTGGCCCTGCAATTCCGTCAGGAACTTGTCGACCACCGTTTTGATCACGTCCATCGGCAGCGCGTTGAACTGCATGACCGCATCGAGCCTGTTCCGGAACTCCGGGGTGAACATCTTCTTGAGCACTTCCAGCGCATCCGACGAATGGTCCTGCTCGCTGAAACCAATAGACGCCCTGGCCGCTTCCTGGGCTCCGGCATTGGTCGTCATGATCAGGACCACGTTTCGGAAGTCGGCCTTGCGTCCGTTGTTATCGGTCAAGGTGCCGTGATCCATGATCTGGAGCAGTAGGTTGAAGACCTCGGGATGAGCCTTCTCCACCTCGTCGAGAAGCACCACGCTGTGTGGATGTTTTACGACAGCCTCGGTCAGCAGCCCGCCCTGGTCGAATCCGACATAGCCTGGGGGGGCTCCGATCAGTCGTGAGACGGTGTGCCGCTCCATGTACTCCGACATGTCGAAACGCAACAGTTCGACACCCATTATCTTGGCAAGCTGACGACATACCTCGGTCTTGCCGACGCCGGTGGGGCCTGCGAACAGGAACGAACCGATGGGTTTGCCTTCCGTCTTGAGCCCTGCCCGGGAGAGCTTGATCGCCGAGGCCAGGGCCTCGATTGGTTCGTCCTGTCCGAAAACGACCAGCTTCAATTTGGCGTCTAGATCGCGTAGCGCCTCCTTGTCGGAACTCGTAACCTGGTTCGAGGGGATTCTCGCGATCTTCGCGACGACCTGTTCGATGTCCAATGCGCCAACCGTCTTTTTTCGGCGGCTCGGCGTCAGCAACTGCTGGGCCGCGCCGGCTTCGTCGATCACGTCGATGGCCTTGTCGGGCATGAAGCGGTCGGTGATGTAGCGTTCGGAAAGCTCCGCCGCCACCCGGAGTGCTCGATCGGTGTAGCGCAGCCGGTAGTGGTTCTCGAAACGGGACTTCAGGCCCTTGAGGATCAGGTAGGTGTCATTGACGTCCGGTTCGATGATGTCGATCTTCTGGAAACGCCGGGACAGGGCGCGATCCTTCTCGAATATGCCGCGATATTCGTGGTAGGTCGTCGAGCCCATGCAACGGATGTCGCCGGATGCGAGCAGCGGCTTCAACAGGTTCGAGGCATCCATCACGCCACCGGACGCCGCCCCCGCGCCGATGATCGTGTGGATCTCGTCGATGAACAGGATCGCCCCCTCCTCCTTCT
>JAPPKV010000042.1 GCA_028819775.1 Gammaproteobacteria bacterium
CCCGCCAAGTACGCCCTGTGCTTCGCGGAGAACCTAGAAGCGAGCCCTTGGCCTTCCTACCACAAGGAGTTGGGTCTCGATCCCACCGAGAGCCACGTCACGGTCTTCGGCGTGGAGGGTCCCCACAACGTCAACGACCACTACGGCCGTACCGGCGAGGAAATCCTGCTGACCATCGCCGGCACCCTGGCGTCGCCGGGGGCGAACAATTTCTACCTAGCCGGGCAGCCCGTGGTGGTCATCGGACCAGAGCATGCCGAAGTCATCGCGGCCGACGGCTTCTCCAAGACTGACGTGAAACGGTTCCTGAGCGAACACGCGATCGTGCCGCGCGGGGTCGTCTCGGACGCCATGGTCGATGCCGTGGCGGATCGCAATCCCGGGCAGCTACTTGGGGAACACGCCGCCGACGGCGTGCGGTTCGTGTCCGACCCGAACCAACTGATCGTGCTGGTCGCCGGCGGCGCGGGACGCCACTCGGCTGTCCTGCCCACGTTCGGCGGCTCGACACATGCGGTTACACGTCGAGTCGAGCCGCTGTAGGAGATATCGCACGCCAGTTTCCGCCGATTCGCACATCATCAACGGTCTTTTTCGTTAGCGCCCGCGAGCTCCGATGACGACCATGGTCAATCCATTGGCACGGTGCCAAGAGATTGAATTGTGGTACGTTTCGGCCATGCGCAACGCGACCTCTCCATGGTCGCTCGTCGGCGATGCCGGCGAACAACACGCGGAAGTAGGTTCCATGCGACGAACGCAACAGAACACCCCGTCCTCAGGTGTGCGGCGAAGCCGTCCTGCCCGTCGCCCGTCCGCAGGACCCCTCTCGGTAGTCCACGCCGGAGCGCTTTATCGACCGGTGCCGCCGTTCGGTTGTGACGACGACGGCTATCCGTGCGACGACTCCTCGATGGTGGACAACTCGGACCACAACATCGTGTCGGGCTACATCAAGTACGTGGTGGGGGAGCGGTACGCCGACCGGGACGATATGTTCGTGGACGCCGACTTGGGGCTCTATTTCGAACAAGGCAATCGATCGGCCCTTGTCGTGCCGGATGTCCTCGTCGCGTTCGGGGTCGAGGGCGGAAGCCGGATGTCTTACAAGATCTGGGAGGAGGGCAAGCCGCCTGACCTCGTCGTGGAGGTGTTGTCGCACAGGACTTGGCGGAAGGACCTGCGCGACAAGCCGGGCCTGTACGAAGCGCTCGGCATAGCCGAGTACTGGTCCTTCGATCAGCACCGTCTCAGCGATGATCCGCCGCTCCTCGTGCGACGCCTCGTGAACGGCAGCTATCGCGTGGAGGGAGACGGCATGACCGGGCACGGCGCGATCCTAGGTCTCGACATCCGCGTCGACGGCACCTTGCTGCGACTGCACGATCCGGCGACAGGCCTCGATCTCCCCGACTACAACGAGGCGGTGGCCATGTACCGTCAAGCGCAAAGAGGCGCGATGGCGCAAGCAGATGCCCGTGAAGCGGCGGAGGATCGGGCAACGCTCGCAGAACAGCGCATCGCCGAGTTGGAGGAACAGCTGCGCCGATCCAAAGAGGTTTGACCGGCAGGGGAGGGGACAAAGCCCCTCCCCTACGGTTCGGATGTCGCTGCGCTCCCTTCGTGCACCAGGCGATTGACCAACGGCGCGACCAGCATGACCGCGACGCCGATACCCACGCCCCACCATCCCAGGGTGGCGAAGGTGTCGGTGTAGATCGGCAGCGACACGACCGGATCGACTTCGGCGCCCGGTACCCGGTCGATGGCGGCGAACCCGGCGATCCAGCCGGCCAGGTACTGCGCGGCCGCACCGGATAGGAACCAGACGCCCATCATGAGGCCCACCACCTTTACGGCGGAAAGTCGGGTCACCATGGAGAGGCCCACCGGGGACAGGCAGAGCTCGCCGGTGGTGTGCAGGAAGTATGCGAACACCAGCCAGAGCACGGCGACCTGCCCGGCGCCGTCGGCGAACGACGCGCCGACCACCAGCACCAGGAACCCCAACCCCGCCTGCAGGACGCCGAGGCCGAACTTCATGGGCGTCGAGGGCTCGATGCCGCGCTTCGACAGGATGTCCCAGACCATGGCGAAGGCGGGCGCCAGCAGGATGATGAACGCGGGATTGAAAAAGCCCATTTGGGCAGCCTGCATCT
>JAPPKV010000365.1 GCA_028819775.1 Gammaproteobacteria bacterium
TTGGTGGAGCCAGCCGGGATCGAACCGGCGACCTCTACAATGCCATTGTAGCGCTCTCCCAGCTGAGCTATGGCCCCACGAGAGCGGGTGGGATGTTACGTGCGGGTAGGTCTCTTGATCAAGCTTCGTCGACTTCTAACTCCATGTAGGCGCGCTCGAGGCGTTTGGCCTTCTTCTTGCTGACTCCACCCAATGCCGAGAGTGCGCTTGCCAGCCGCGACCGCACCATGTCGCGACCGAGGTAGGCCATGGAGTCGAACAGGGGCAATGCCACCGTGCGGCCAGCCACGGCGACGAACAGCGGTGCGAGGAAGTCGCGCATCGAGATTCCCATCGCTTCGGCAAGGGAGCGAATCGCGGCTTGGAGGGAGTCGCCGTCCCATCCGTCCTGCTCGTCGAGTCGCCGCCCGACGTGATCGAGAACACGTACGCAGCCCTCCGCGCCGAGGCGCAGTTCGGCGAAGTCGCTCTCATCGAGCGCCGCGCGGTCGCCCAACAGATAGTCGACCTGCGGCAATAGGTCCACCAAGCGTTCCGTCCGTTGCTGCACCAACGGTGCCACCGCAGCCAGGTTCTCCCGGTTGATTGCCCAGTCGGCGACACGATCCATGAACTCGCTGGGGGCCAACGACCGGATGTACTGGCCGTTCAGCCAGTCGAGTTTGGCGAAGTCGAAGACCGGTCCTCCCGTCGTTAGCCGGTCGATGTCGAACGCTGCCGTCATCTCCTCCGTGCTGAAGATTTCCCGCTCGTCGGACATCGACCATCCCATCAGCGCTAGGTAGTTCCGCAGCGCCTCGGGTAGGTAGCCAATCCGGCGGTAGTAGTTGAGTCCGGTGGGATTGCGACGCTTGGAGACCTTGCTTCCGTCGGCGTTGCGCAACAGTGGAAGATGATAGTGGGCCGGAGCGGTCCAGCCGAAACGATCGTAGATAAGACGATGCTTGGGCATCGACGGGAGCCATTCCTCGCCCCGGAGTATGTGCGTGATGCCCATCAGGTGGTCGTCCACGACGGCCGCCAGGTGGTAGGTCGGAAAGCCGTCCGATTTGACCAGGATCTGCATATCGACCTGCTGCCAGGGAATCTCGATGTCCCCGCGGATACCGTCGGAGAACCGGCAAGCACCCGTCTCGGGCACATCGAGGCGGACGACGTGGGTCTCGCCGCTCAACGCCCGATCGCGGCTCTCCTCCAGATCGAGGTTCCGACAATGTCCGTCGTACCGAGGCGTTTCGCGGTTCGCCTGTTGCCGGCGACGCAATTCATCGAGGCGTTGCTTGGAGCAGAAACAGCGGAAAGCGCCGCCTGAGGCCACGAGTTCATCGGCATGGCGCCGGTAGATTCCGAGGCGTTCGCTTTGCCGATAGGGTCCGAACCTCCCGCCGACATCGGGTCCTTCATCCCAGCTAAGCCCAACCCAACGCAACGCCTCCACAATGGCGGCCTCCGAAGCGGAGGAACTGCGTTGCTGATCGGTGTCCTCGACGCGCAGGATGAACTGGCCGCCCTGGCTACGGGCGAAAACGAGGTTAAACAGGGCCACGTAGGCCGTGCCCACGTGCGGGTCGCCGGTTGGACTCGGGGCAACACGGGTTCGGACGCTCATGTCAGCAGTATAGCCATCATGCCGGCTCCGGACGGTGCCGGCGGGTCATGCGCGCAATGCGCCGATTGACTTGGTGACGCCTGAACGGCGTCCCCAGCGTGATGCTAGTGCAGGCCGTAGGCCCGTTGCCGGTTGGTGGCGGGCAACGCCTGCAAGACCCACGCGTCCGGGCAACGCAAGAGTGCCCGGGCCAGCTTGTTGTTCAGGGTGTGTCCGGACATGTAACCGTCGAATTCCCCGATGACCGGCAGGCCAAGCAGGTAGAGGTCGCCGATGGCGTCAAGCAACTTGTGCTTGACGAACTCGTCCTCGTAGCGCAGGCCTTCGATGTTGACGATCTCTTCGTCGCCGATGCCCACGGCGTTGTCGAGACTCGAACCCAAGCACTTGCGGATTGCGCGTGCCTGATCGAGTTCCCGCATCAGGCCAAAGGATCTGGCACCGCAGACCTCCTGCAGGTAGGAGGTCGACGCGAAGTCCACTTCGATGCTCTTCGGATACCGGTTGAACACGGGGTGATCGGCGACGAAGGTGTAGCTCGCCC
>JAPPKV010000447.1 GCA_028819775.1 Gammaproteobacteria bacterium
GGGCCGCCGGTTCAAGTCCGGCCACTCCGACCAATTTGATCAATGGGTTAGCGGGCGACCATTGGCCTACGATACCGCGCTAGGCACCCGTATCAGTCTCCGCTGGCGCAATCCGGCTTCACGATCTCGGTGCTCTCGCATTCGGCAAGCACAAGCTCAAGGGCTTCTGCCTCGGCCTTGTCCACGGTCATCCCGTACTTCAGCCTGACGTCCACGACGCGCCGGGCGAACCAGCACTTGTTCATCTCGGGCATCCAGTCGAACGCGTCCAGCGCACCTTTCATGCCGTTGACTTCGCCCGCTGCCAGGGTCAGGTTGAGAATGTCACCCCCGAAGGCCCGCTTCGTCTCCGCGTCCGCGAAGCACATCCCGCTGTGGTGGGCCTGGTGCAGCGCGACCATGTGGTCGATGGTCGTCTCGCTGCCCGAGTCGTAGCAGATGCCCGTGTAGGGATCGAAGATCGCCCCCAGTTGCTCGATGATGTCGTCCTCCTTGCTACGGTAGCTGCTTCCGTACTCGTCCCGGTCGTACCTCGCGTCCGGGCAGCGGGACTCCTCCACCACCTCCAACCCGCGCCAAAGCACCCTGGGCGAACCCGACAGGTTCGTGACATGCCCCGTCGGCGAGGACATCAGGTTGACGGCGATCAGCGGGGCATCGGCGACCAGCACGAGTTGCCACTTGCCGCTGCCGTCGCCCAACCCGTCCTCTTCGAGTTCCGCCGCCGTGACGGTCAATGCGCTGCTAGCCGGGACCGTCAAACCCGCCGTCGATTCTGCGCCGTTGTCGTCGATCCCGAGGACAGCCACCTCGACGGGCTCGTCCTCCGTGTTGACCAGTCGAAGCCTGCTCACCTGGTTGACGTTGCTTCCCGGATTGAACACGGGCACGTGGTGCCGGTTCCCGATGCGCGGCACCGTGTCCATCATCGCGGTCAGGAACCCGTCCCGAGGCG
The DNA here is from genome assembly GCA_028819775.1 of Gammaproteobacteria bacterium. The sequence continues at coordinate 956 of JAPPKV010000447.1, forward strand.
TGCGGATGTAGGCGAGGGTCTGCACGTTCGCCTCGCTGGTGAGCTCCAGCCGCCAATCGCCCGTGCCCGCGCCGACACCAGATAGCCCCTTGGCATGGTTGCCGAATTCAAGGTCGGCCGAATTGAAGTGGACCGTCTCGTCCGCGCCGATGTCCAGCACTGTGGATTCGTTGGTCGTGCCGGAGTCGTCGGTCACTTGGATGGACAACTGACGGGCCTCCCCGGAGTGGTTGACCACCCGGACGAACCCCTGCAGGTCGGGGTCGCTCGCTGACGGGAAGTAAGGAATCGTCTCGGAATGTGCGCCTATTGCGACCGCCACGGCTGGCACGAAAGTGACGAGAAATCTGTTCATGCGAGTGGATTTGCACGGCGTGGAAGCCCCTAGCATACCGACCGTATCGGACTAGCGTCGGCGGTCGGTGTACGAGTCCATGCCTTCGGCGACCCGCGGTTCGCCTGCGTTCTTGAGAACGGCCCATCCGTACACTTGAGCGAATTTCTCCGGGGCGAGGCTATCGCGCCCGAAAGGGCGCGCCCGCGTTCGTCCAAGCACGTGTCGGTTCGGTCCAAGCGGGCGACCACAAGGGTCGAGCGGGCGACCACAGGGTCGAGCGGGCGACCACAGGGTCGAGCGGGCGACCACAAGGGTCGCCCCTGTACGGCGCACTCGTCGGCCTGAGGCGGAGCCTCGCTGGCGTTCTTGAGAACGTCCATCCGTACACTTGAGCGAATTTCTCAGGGACGGGGCTATCGCGCCCGAAGGACGCGCCCCCACCTGCGCCGCGCGCAACGGATTCGCTCGGGACGGGACAAGCCCGTCCCCTACGGTTCGTCGGCCTGAGGTGGAGCCTCACTGAACCGCCGATACCCGGCGCTGTCAGGCTGCGGTTTCCGTTTCGGTTCGGGTATTTTCATTGGTGCGGCATCATACTCACGCTCTGCGGGTTTGCCGGTACAAAGCATGAAAGTGACCGAGATCAAGACGTTCTGCTGCCACGACGGAACCCGGAGGTACTTCATCGTCAAGGTGGAGACCGATGCGGGCATCACCGGCTTGGGCGAGGTCGGCATCGGCGGCTGGGGTGCCGCAGTCGACCAAGCCCTCAAGCACTTGGCAGAGATGCTCGTCGGCGAAGATCCCCTCGCGATCGAACGTCACTGGCAACGCATGTTCCGCGGCTCGTACTTTCCGG
>JAPPKV010000531.1:0-1403 GCA_028819775.1 Gammaproteobacteria bacterium
TCGAGAAGGCCGCGAGCACGCGGCCGAGGTCCGTCGCGCATTCCTCGCGCTGCGCTTCGGTAACGTGGGGGACGGCGGCGACTTCGCCGTAGAAGGCGTTGCCGTGGCGGTCGGCGGCAAGCGTGTGGAATACCGGTACGCCAATGCCCTTGAGTGCATCGGTGAACTCGTCGATGGTCTGCGCCTGGGCCATGGCGAGGTACTGGTCGACCGTCATCGTGCTGCGCAACGCGTTGGCGTCCCGGTAGGTGAACAGGTTGCCGTTCGACATCGGCCAACCGGCCAGTGCCGAACTCACTACGCCCAGGTCAACGATGGGGCCGTAGTGGGACCGGTAGAAGGTGTGGGTTCGTGTCTCACGTGACCCATCGTCGAGTTTGACTGTGATCTCGACCTCGTGGGCGGTGATATCCCGCCAGTCGTTCTCGTATCGGTACTGGCGTGGGTCGTCCGAATTCAGTTGCAGTTCGTAGAGGGTGAATCGCGTCGCGAAGGATGTGGTGTGGGTCCAGGCCACGTCGCCGTTGAAGCCGATGCCGACCCACGGAATGCCGTGCAGCGCGGCACCCGCAACGTCGTATTCGCCGGGAATCGTCAGATGCAATTGATGGAATGCGCCCGGTCCTTCCCAACCCCGATGGGGATTACCCAGCAGTAGCCCTCTACCGGTCTGGCTCAGGTCGCGGCCGATGGCCAGGGCATTGCTGCCGCTGTCCGGTCGGCCGAAGTGGCGCTCGGATTGGCGCAGGTCCCGTTTCAAGGTAGCCGTATCGGCAATGGCCGTGCCGATGGACGCCGACTCGTCGGGCCCGGTGGACGCGAAAATGCTCCGCCGCACCGTGCTCTGGTCGGAACTCCCGCCCAGCACGACCCGCGAGATCAGCATCCAGATGTCCACCGCATCGATCTCGTAGACCCAATCCGCACCCCGGCACCCGGCGTCGCCCGCCGGCAGGTTGGCCACGCCGGTGTCGCGGAGATAGCGGTTCATCGCGGCCGCGAACCCCTCGGTGAGCTGGAATGCGTTGGATTCGCGGTTCAGATAGTTCTCGCTGAACTCTTCCTTGGTGCCGAACAGGAAACGCAGCACGAAATCGGCCGTGAGGTCGCCGCCGGATTCGCCGAAGAATTCGCCGGACCGACTCGTGGCGTCGACGATTGCCCGCATCGCTACGCAGAAGTTGTCCTGGGCGTAGGCATACCCGTAGCCGTAGCCGAGGCTGCCCCAGTCGTCGGCCTTGATGTGCGGAATCCCGTAGGCGGTGCGCCGGATTTGGGCCTGGTAGCGAGGCTCGGGATCGGGTGGCGTGTTCGGCGAGCAGGCCGCGACCCATAGCACGAGGCCGACGAGAGCCGTAGGGGACGCCCTTGTGGCGTCCCGCGCCCATCGAACGAAGCCATGG
>JAPPKV010000531.1:1413-20035 GCA_028819775.1 Gammaproteobacteria bacterium
CCCCCCCCCCCCCGGGGGCCCAAACCCCCCCCCGGGGGGGGGCGGGGGGCGGCGCGGGGGGGGTGGGGGGGGGGTGTGGGCCCCCCCGCCCCCCACCAAACCCCGGCCCCCCACTTCCGCGCTTGGGGACGGCCTTGTGGCGTCCCGCGCCCATCGAACGAAGCCATGGGAAACGACTGGGACGGGCGACCACAAGGGTCGCCCCTACGTTGCCGCCGTCGTCTGCAGTTCCACGAATTCGCGGTACCGACCACCTTCCCGGGCCAGCAGCTCGGCATGGCCGCCTTGCTCGACGACGCGGCCCTCTTCCAGGAAAACGATCTTGTCGGCGTTGGCGATCGTCGACAGCCGGTGGGCGATGATGATCACCAGCCGGTCCTTGGCGGCCTCATGAAGCGATTGCACCAGGTACTCCTCGGTCTCGGGATCGAGCGCGGAGGTCGGTTCGTCGAGGATCAGGATCCTGGAATCCCGCAACAGGCCGCGGGCGATGGCGATGCGCTGTTTCTGGCCGACGGAGATCTTGCTGCTGGTCACCGTGCCGAGCTCGGTCTGGTATCCGTCGGGCAGCGAGGTGATGAAGTCGTGGATGCCGGCGATCTTCGCCACCCGCTCGACCTCCGACTGATGGGCGTCCGGTTTGCCGTAGCGGATGTTGTCGAGGATGGAATCCCGGAACAGTTGGGTTTCCTGGAAGACGTAGGTGACCTGGTCGCGCAGGCTGTCGAGTGTCAAGGCGTTGACCGGGCGCCGATCGATCTGCACCTCGCCTTCGGTGGCCTCGTGGAAGCGCGGGATGAGGTACGCGAGGCTGGTCTTGCCGGCCCCGGTGGGTCCCACGAAGGCGACGATCTCGCCCACGTTGGCCTCGAGGTCGATGCCTGCCAGGGCACGGCGGCCATCGGGGTAGACGAGGCCGACATTGCGCATCGTCACGCCGTCCCGAACGGGGGGAAGCGTCTTGCGGCCAAGGTCGTCTTCCGGCGGCAGATCCATCATTGCGAATACGCGCCGCATGGCCGCCACGTTGTCCTGGAAACGGATCCATATCCAGGCGAGTTCCTGGGCGCGGCCCCGAAGCTGGCCGATCATGCCCAGCAGCACACCGAAGTCGCCGACAGAAAGCTGGCCGTCGAACACCATGAACAGGACGTAGCAGAAGAAAAACAGCTCGATGATCTGATTGAAGGCGCCGTTGACCCAGAAGATGGACATCCAGACGAGTGACTGGATTCGATGTCGCTTGAACGACTCCGCGCTGTCGTCGCCAAACCGTCCCCGCTCCTTCTTGTTGCCGCCAAGGCTCTGCACGGCGAGCACGTTGTCCATGCCCTCCTCGATCGTGCTGGTGGTCAACGCGCCGGCGGCCCGAGCAGCCTGGCCGCGACGCCGGACCATCGGCGCGAACAGGGACGAGACGACGAACCACAGCGGCAGGATGACGACCGTCATCCAGAGCAGTTCGGGCACTGTGGGGTAGGCGCTCATCATCGTCCAGGCGGCGGCGATGAACAGCGTGATCGTCATCACGGGGGTGTGCACGATCTGGTAGAAGATCTCGTTGATCTGCGGTGTGTCGTAGAGGACACGGTAGATCGAGTCGCCGATGCGCTGGTCCTCCAGGCGCGTCATGGACAACCCGGTGATGCGGCTGAAGACGTGGGACCGCACGGTGTGGTTGAGCGCTTGGGTTAGGCGCATGTTCATGGTGAACTCCACGTAGCCCCAGAATGCGCCGAGGCTGCTGTGACCGCCGTGCATGGCGTTCTCCGTGCTCGTCGCGTAGTCCCGCCCTTCCAGCAAACCGGCCTCGACTTCGTCGCGGTAGCCGGGGTAGGCGCCGATGGTGAGCATCAGGCCGACGCCCACGATGGCGAGGAAGATCATGATCTCGAACGCCGAGTAGCCCTGAAGCAGGTCCAGCACGGGTGTCATGTAGGCCGGGTACTGCTCGGCTTCCTCGATGGGCACACCGAGCACTACGTGATCGATCAGTATCTTGCTGAACCAGGTCAGCACGAATATGGGGATCGCCCGGCCCACCCAGGTCATCGCGAGTTTCGCTACGGAACGCCAGACGAAATAGCGCAGGTAGCTGGCCGCGCGCAGGATGATGCGCGCCGATTCCTTCATCGTGATCGTCGTGCGGGTGTCGATCAGGCTCGCACGGACCTCGAGGTCGTGCTCCCGTTCCCGGAGCGAACGCCTGCGGCGCGGGTTGTCGGCGGGCTCGGACATCGCTACGCGGTTCCCTTCAAGTGCGACTCGGCTTCCACGAAGGCGCGGTAGCGGCCTTGCTCGATACCCATCAGCGTGTCGTGGTCGCCACTCTCGACGATGTGACCACCGTCGAGGTAGAGGATGTTGTCGGCGCGGCGTATGGTCGAGATGCGGTGTGTGATGAGGAATATCGCCCGCCCGCGGCCCCACTCGGCCAAGTTCGTCATGACCCGGTGTTCGGTGGCCGCATCTAAGGCGGCGGTCGGTTCGTCGAGCACGAGGATGGGCGTGTCCCGCACTACGGCGCGGGCGATGGACAGCCGCTGACGCTGGCCCGTCGAGAGCTTGCCGCCGCGGTCGGACAGTATGGTGTCGAGGCCCCGGGGCAAGCCGTTCACGTAGTCGTCCATGCACGCGACACGGACGGCTTCGAGCACCGTTGCATCGTCTGCGCGCGGTGCGACGTAGCGGATGTTGTCGCGCACCGACATGGCGAACAGCACGTTTTCCTGGAGCGCGATGGCGATATTGCCGCGCAAGGCCTCTACCTGGTAGTCGCGTACGTCAATGCCGTCGATGGATATCGTCCCGGCATCGACATCGTAGAGGCGTAACAGCAGCGTCATCAGCGTGCTCTTGCCGGATCCCGTCGGCCCGATGATCGCCGTGATGGTTCCGGGCACCGCGGAGAAGCTTACGTGGTCGAGGACCGGACGCCCCGGTTCATACGCAAACCGGACGTTGTCGAATCGGATCTCGCGGTCGAGACGCCTCATCGGGGCGGCGTCCTCGCGGTCCTTCACGTCCGGTTCGATGTCCAGGATGTCGAACACGCGCCGCAGGCCCATGGCCATGTCCTGGGCCGTCATCCAGCCGCGTAGCACTAAGCGGATGTCCCCGCTCGACTCCCGAAACTGGGCTTCCCCCCAACGAAACGTGGCGAGATTCCAGACCACGTAGCTGAGTCCCAACAGACCGATCAACTCGGCCGCGAACGCCGGGTCGCCTCGGTTCGCCCACAGGGCCATGGCGAACTCGCCGCCGATGAAGAAGGTGGCAGCCAGCGTGTACATCACGATCGTGACGACGGCGATCAGATTGCGGACCCGGTACGCCGCGTTGAACGCGAGGACGGCGTCGTCTTCGAAGCGTTTCTGGGCGCGCTTCCTCGTGCCGAACGCCTTGATGAGCTTGATGGCGCCGAACGTCTCTTGGATGGTAGCGGTGACATCGGACGCCGCGGCTCGATAGGCCAACGCTCGCACCCGCATCCGTGGCATTGCCCAATACGACCACATGAAGGCGGGTATCAGCAGGGTGGCGGCCATCAGGCCGAGCCAGGGGCTCAGCAGCGTGACCAGCACCACGCAGGTCAGGTAGCTGCCGCTGGCCAGGGTCATGGCGAGCAGATGCCCGATCACGGACGTGACCATGGCGCTGTCCTGGTAGACGCGGAAGATCGAATCGCCCGTGCGGTGGCCGCTGTGGTAACTCATGGACAACTGGTGCCAGCGTTCCACCAGGGCGATGCGCAGGTCTTGGTTGATCTGCTGCATGATCCACATGTTGTAGTAGGGGTTGACGAAGGTGTTCAGCGGCGACTGCGTCACCCAGATGACCAGCTCGATCTTGACGTAGAGCCACATCAGTTCGACCTTCTGCTCCCGGGTCAATTCCTCGACGGACGTGTAGGCCCATTCCGGCACCCCGAAGAACATGGCGATTTTCTGTAGCGACGGCGCGAGTGGTTCGCCTTGGAGCAGGTTCTGATTGACGAGATCGCCGAGGATCAGGCCCAAGGCCAGGCCGAGGAAGCGCTGGCCGAAGTTGATGGCGTAGAAATACACCAGGTGCGTCGCCGCTCGGACCCGAAACTCCAAGCGTGTCTCGCCGTTGTGCCGGATGCGGAACTGCACGGTCCACCCGAAGATGCACGCGGCAATGACTGCCGCGCCGTAGAGCTTCGGCGGCCAGCCGTCCATGAAGAACCCCGAGGACGTCACCACGCCGATGCCCGAGAGGATGACGGCGGCAATGGACGCGGCCTGCCACCGTCCCGGCGGCGCGAAGGCGAGCCCGAACATGGACGCCGCGATGGCCATCGTCGGGATGTACATGAGGAACCAAGGCCATTCGAGGGTCGCCGGCACGAAACCGGTCATCGGGCCCGTTAGCGCGACAGCCGCCACCAGGAACGGCGCATACGCGAAGCTGTAGCCTTCGCTGGCGAGCACTTCCGCGGTCGTGGTGCCGATGCCCTTGCCGGGAATCCACCAGCGGCCGAGGAAGTAGTAGCGGATATAGGGCCAGGAGCGGAGGAAGAGGTAGAGGACGTCGCGGAAGCCGCTCTTGTCCTGCTCGACACCGGGGCTCAGTTCGGGCGGCAGGCGGCCCGGACCGAACATGGGCAAGGCCCGGGACCGGGCTCGGTTGTCGGCGATGTCTTGGGCGATGTCTGACACGTCCCCCACCCCACGCCAAGCGGATCATCAATCCAAGATGGCGTCAAGGAGTGTTTCGGCGCCGGTGTTCGTGGCGGTGCCGCCTGCAAGCGTCGTTCGTTGTGCGACGTTTGCGCACCTACTCGTACGGCTTGTTACGAGGGAGCCATCCAGCGCTGCAATCCAAGGTGTTGTTCTTGCGGGAGAAACGCACAATATGTCTCTAACTTATTATTTTAATTAACTTTTTATTGACCAACGAACGGTTGCGCGGTACGCTCGTCCCATGAGCTTGGCAGCAGTAGCGCGAGTAGCCATGGATGACGGCGAGCCAACCAACAACCAACCGACCCTCGACGCGCGCGTGGCGGCCGTCCAGAACGACGTCACCCACTTGACGCGCCGCGTCGACCAGGTCGAACGCAGTGTCGAGCAGACCCGGGACGAACTCAAGGAGAGCATCGCGGGCGTTGAAAGGGACCTCAAGGAGAGCATCGCGGGCGTTGAACGGGACCTCAAGGAGGGCATCGCGGGCGTTCAACGGGACCTCAAGGAGGGCATCGCGGGCGTTGAACGGGACCTCAAGGAGATGCGACGCGAACAGGATCGCAACCTCAAGTTAACGAGGGACGAACTGAAGTCCGACATGCATCGCATGGAGGATGAACTGAAATACGACATCCGGGAGGCCGCCGGCGACCTCAAGGAAATGATCCGCGACCTCAAGGCCGACAACACCGAGGTGAGATCCGCGATGCGAACCGAGTTGGGTCACGACAGGAAGGTGCTCTACGCGCTCTGCGTGACCGCCATCGTGATGATGCTCGGCGCGCTTGGAAAAGGCGTGCTCTATTGATTGGGCGAGTGATCCTCCAAGCGTGCAGGCGCTTGGCCCTCCCGCAGCATGTGGGAGCGCCCGGACGGGAGGTCTGTCCAGGTTTCGCGGGTGCCACTCGGCCAGTCAACAATCAGCTCGTCCAGCCCAGGCGCATCGCCTAGGCCGATTGTGACCGGTAATTCGACCTGCGAGAGGTAGCTTCGGGCCGGATTGACGACCCGGACCTGCCGATGGCCAGCCGCGGCTGCCGTCACGACGGCGCCGAGCGCGTGCCGGTTCGCCGTTGGCGAGACCAGTTTCACGCGAACCCAGTTGTGGCCGAGCGTCTGGTCGTTGCGCAACAGCACTGCGCGCCCGCCCACCTGCGTGATGGCGACGTCGAGATCGCCGTCGGCGTCGATGTCGGCGTAGGCGGCCCCGCGGCCGACGACCGGCGCGTCGAGGTCCCCGACCACCTCGAGCAACTCGTAGCGACGTGGGCAGTCCTTTCCGCAGTTCCAGAACAGCTGGGTTGGCTGCGCGTAGCTTTGGCTGGCCTGGACCCGCCGGATCTCCGGTTCCACGTGGCCGTTCGCCGCCAGCACATCCAGGCGGCCGTCGAGGTCGACGTCGAAGAGGAACACGCCGAAGGTCAGCGCGCGCCGGCTCGCCGCACCGACGCCGGACACGATGGCGTCGTCGCTGAACAGCCCCTCGCCGGGGCGTGCCACGTAGAAGGAGGACATCTCGTTGGCGAAGTTGCCGATCACCACCGCGAGTTTGTCGTCGTTGTCGTAGTGCCCGGCGTCCACGCCCATCGCCCCCGTCGCCGCGCCGCTGGCGTCGAAGGCGAGACCCATGTCCACGCCGGCTTCGCGGAACCGGCCGTCGCCCTGGTTCAGGAACAGGAAGTTGCGCACCGTGTCGTTGGCCACCACGAGGTCCGTACGGCGGTCGCCGTCGACGTCCACCGGCAGGACGGCCAGCGCCTTGCCCACCGGTTGGCCGGTGGACGCGTTGGCGACACGCACTCCGGCGACTTCGGAGATTTCGACGAACCGGCCATCGTCGTTTCTGTAAAGGTACGAGTCCGTGCCGGGGAAGTCGGTTGGCGGGCCGTAGGCGCGGCCGATGCCCGTGAGTCGATAGTCCACCTCGCGATCGATTTCCGGCGACCAGGCCACGTAGTTGCACGCGAAGAGGTCGAGGTCGCCGTCGCCGTCGATGTCGACAAAAGCGGCGCTGGTACTCCACGCATCCGGGTCGCCGGCGACGCCGGTCTCGGCGGTGACATCCGCGAAACGATCGCCACCGACGTTGCGAAACAGCCGGTTCTCGCCCACGGCCGTGACGAAGACATCTACGAATCCGTCGCCGTCGTAGTCGCCGGTAGCGACGCCCATGCCGTACAGCAAGATGTCCATGCCGGCTGCCTCGGACACATCCTCGAACGTGCCGTCGCCGCGATTCCGGTACAGCTTCGATGTCGCCGGCGTCGCCGGTTGCGCCTGCCATGGCCACGTTGCCGAATTGACGAACAGGAGGTCCGCGTCGCCGTCGTTGTCGTAGTCGAAGAAGGCGACCCCGCCGCCCATGGTTTCGGGCAGCAGTCGCTCGCCATACGCTCCGGTCTCATGGATGAAATCGATCCCGGCCTCCTTCGTCGTGTCGGTGAACACGAGGGTCGGCAGCCGGCTGGAAACGTCTTTCTGTGGTGCGTCGGGTCCAGCGGGGCGGTGTTCGGCGGGCGCATCGTCGGCGGACCTGCGCGAGGTGAGCCAGAACGTCGCGACCGCGACGACGGCGATGGCCGCGACGGCGATGAGCGATGCCCGCAACGCGCGCCGGATTCGATCTTCGCCGTCGGAATGCCCGGGATCTTCCCCTGGCTCGGTCACTGCGACGTTTCCCCTAGCCCGAATGCGCCCGGTCGCTGCAGGTCGTACACCACCACGGCTTCGGCGGCGTGATTCGCAGCCGGGTCCCGGCGGCGTGCTGCGGCGATTGCACGGTCCTTTGCGTTGTCGTCCGGACGGTACTGCTCGTGCAGGCGCCGGTGACGGTCCTCAGTCGCCTCGTCGCCAAGCCGGGCCGCAACCTGCGCCATCCCGTAGTGCGCGGTGACGTTCTCCGGATCGATGGCGAGCGCCTGGCGGTACCGGTCGGCGGCGGCTTCGAGCCATTGCCGTTCGGCGTCGTGAGAAGAGGACAACTTGGCGCGTTCGAACAGGGCCCGCCCGAGGGTGTTCAGCGCCCGGTAGTCCCGCGAGAAATCGAAGCCCCGGCGCCGGGCCTCCTCGAACCGGGTCTCGAGCAGCGCCGTGAGTGATTCGATGGCGGCATCGAACTCGCCGTTCTGCAGGTCGACCAACGCGCCGAACCAGGCGACCGACCAGGGATAGGCGCCATGAGCGGACGCCCGGCGCAACGCCTCGCCGGCTTCGTCGAGGCGTCCCTCGCGGATCAGCACGCGGGCGAGGTTCAGATCCCCTTCGGCGCGGCCCAACTCGGCGACCGTCTGGAACGCCGCCTCGGCCTGCCGCAGTGCACCCCGGTCCGGTTTAGCCAGCAGGCCGATGCCGTAGTCGTTCCAGCGCTGCCACAGCGGAATGTCGGGCGCGCCCTGCCGCTCGGCCGCTGCGACGGGAAACGCGACCCCGTCGGTGGCGATGGTGGTGATGGGCAGCGTATTGCCCGCGAACGCCTCGCCCTGGAAATGCCGCATGTAGATGGTGTCGAATTTCCGGTAGTGGAGCCGCGCCGTGACGACGAGGGGTGCGTCGAGATGCTTCGGCACGGTCAAGCGGTAGTGGGCGACGCTAGCCGCGCCCGGCGGCAATTGGTGGTTGTAGAGCGGTGTGAAGATGTCCTCCGCGTTGCGCCGGTCGATGCGGTTCCCGTCCCGATCGAGCACGTAGGCGTTGACGAAGTGAGAGTAGGGGTCGACGGCGCCGTCGATCGGATTCCGCCCGCCGCTGATGCCGATGAGCCTCTCGCCGCTCGTCGCGGCGACCTCGAGCCAAACTTCGTTCGAATCCGCGGTGCCCTGCGTGAAGGTGTGGCCGAGGGTCAGCGTCCTCAACACCACTTCGAGCACATACTCGCCGCCCGGTGCCAAGGCGGGCACCTCGGGACGGAGCGGCGCGGTCAACGGCGCATCGATGGCGGCCCCGGCGCGAATGCCGAATATGTCCACCCGCAAGCTGCCTTCGAGAAACTCCCGGTGGGCTTCGTTGACGGATTCGGGAAACCCGAGCAAATGCGCAAGCGCCGTGTTGGCGGCCGGAAAGTGGTGGCCGTGCACGGTCAGCGCGCCGCTATCGTCGTTGCGCTTGGCCGCGAAGTCGTCCGACTCGAGGAGCGGCATGTGGCACCGGTTGCAGTTCTCCTCGGCCTTGGGGGGGTAGTAGAAGCTGGTGACGCCATGTCCCGAAACCCCGCTAAGCAGGAACGCGTCGTAGTGGTTCTGGCCGCGCAGCCACTTGTAGTGGTTCAAGGCCACCGGCAGGTGCACCTTGTGGCAGGTGCCGCAGAACTCCGCGGACTTGTGCAGGGGCTTTAGGAAGGTTCGCTTGTGCAGCGCCGGTTTCGCCTTGATGAGAAAGCCGTTGAGCCAGGAGGCGATGGGTTGGTCCGAGCGCGAGAATGGGTACCGCTCGGGCACGCCGATGACGAAGTCGGCGTTGCCGCGTACGCTGCCGATGGCTTCGATGGCGTGGCAGCTCACGCAGGTGATGCCGGCGTGTGCCGTCGGGTCGTGCACGTCGTCGAACTCGGGGTCGTCGAAACGGCCGCTGAACAACGGCACCGGGTCGTGACACCCCGCGCAGAAGCGCGCCGCGTGGACATTGCCGTCCCGGGCCAGCACCGACGCCCGCGTATTGCGGACCGAGAACAGGTAAGCGGGGTTGTTGAACGACGCGAAACGATGCGCGCTGTATTGCCATTGGGCATGGGCATCCGGGTGGCAGCGCGCGCATTCGTCGTCGCGCATCAACTCCGCGGAAACGATGTGACCGCCCGTGGATGTACGTGCCAAGGCCGGCAGGAAGTCCGCTTCGCCGTCGGTGTCGTCTTGCCGGGGTTCGACCAGCCACAGGCTCAAGATGCCGACGGCTAGGCTGGCCGCGCCGATGCCAAGCCCCGCCGACCAGCGAATGCGCCTGCCGGCGAGGCGGTGCAGTACGAACAGCCAGGCGATCAGGAGCGGCGTCGCGATGTGCGCCCAGTACGCTGCGGAGCGAAGCGCGGGGTCGCGCAGTTCGACGAGCGGAATGCCCCGGGTCAGTCCGAACCCGGTGGCGAGCAGAAGGATGACACAGCCGAACAGCGCCAGCCCCAAGCGCACCGCGAGGCGGTTGGGACGGCCGATGGCGCGGCGCAGATGCATGACGCCGTAGACGAGCACGGGGACCGTGATCGTGAGACCGAGCAGCAGGTGCCCGAGGAACATCGACAGGTAGACGGCGTCTTCCAGGCTCTCGCCGGTCAACCATTGGCGGTAGGTAATCGCACCGAGGTAGGCGGAGTTCACGACCAGCAAGGCGAATAGGGCCAGCACGAACAGCAGCAGCTTGCGCATCCCCGGTCCGACGACGGGTATGGGCGGGCGGCTGGGACCGTTGTTCATTGGTGCAGATCCGAACGGTGACGAAGGTCAGTCATTCGTCACGAAACGAGGGTCTGGCATGGGGTCGTATCATACTCCTTCGATGGTGACATCACCGGTGCGCAGTGGTTGGCAGAGGCAGACCAGCGATGGGGTGGAAAGTGATCTGGCTCGCGATCCCACTCGCGTTCGACGCAACGTCTGGGGGTGCCGAGCCGCGTTTCGCCGAGGTCGGTGCCGAGGCCGGACTGGACTTCACGCACGTCAATGGCATGGCCGGGGAACTGTGGCTGGCCGAAATCATGGGCGCGGGGGTAGGCGTGCTCGATTTCGATGGCGATGGCCTGCTCGACGTCTGGCTTGTCCAGGGCGGACCGTTGCGCGACCGGGCCGGCGACCTGCCCTGCGATCGTCTGTTCCGGAACACGACCGCCGCACCCGGGGAACCGGCGTTCATCGACGTCACCACGGCATCGGGAATCTGCGCCTCGGGCTACGGCATGGGAATCGCGACCGCCGACGTCGACCTCGACGGCGACCTCGACGTTTTCGTGGCCAACTTCGGACCCAACCAACTGTTCGAGAACCTCGGCGACGGTCGGTTTCGGGACGCGACGGCGGATGCCGGTCTGCGCTACGACGATTGGTCGGTCAGCGCTTCCTTCGCGGACATCGACGGCGACTTGCTGCCCGACCTCTACGTCGCCAACTACGTGGACTGGAGCATCGCAGCACACAAGGTCTGTCGGGACGACGCGGGCGTGGCGAGCTACTGCTCGCCGGAGGTCTACCGACCGTCGGTGGACCGGCTCTACCGGAACCTGGGCGGGTTCGAATTCGTCGAGGTCGGGGCCGAAGCGGGAATCGCCGCCGTCCGTGGTGCGGGCCTGGGTGTCATCGCACACGATTTCGACGGCGACCGGGACATCGACTTCTACGTTGCCAACGACATGAACGAGAACCGGTTGTGGGTGAACCACCGCGGCACGCAGTTCGTGGACAACGCGCTCCTGGCCGGTGTCGCGGTCAACGGCGACGGCAACGTCGAGGCGAGCATGGGCATCGACGCGGAGGACTTCGACCACGACTGCGACATCGACATCTTCGTTACCCACCTTGCCGTGCAGACCAATACGCTCTACGTCAACGAAGGCGATGGCTGGTATGCGGACCGCACCGGTGTGCATGGCGCGGCGGCGTCGAGCATTCCGTTCACTGGCTTCGGGACGGGCTGGTTCGATGCCGACAACGACGGCGACCTCGACCTCTTCGCCGCCAACGGCGCAGTCACCGCGATCGCCGGGCAGGATCCGGGTCCGCTGGAATTGCCCTTGCGCCAGCGCAACCAGTTCTGGCGCAACGATGGCGGTCGCTACACCGAGGTCCGCATTCCAGCTTTCGAACCGGCGGAGGTGAGCCGCGGCACGGCGTTCGCCGACTTCGACAACGACGGCGACCTGGACCTATTGGTCACGAACAACCGGGGACCGGCAAGGCTCTACCGGAATGACTCGGCGGGCGGCCACTGGCTCGGACTCGACCTGGCCGGCCCCGGCGCCGCCGGGAGTCGCGTCGCATTGGAACCGAGCCGCTGTGACGGCAGGAGGGTGTCGACGGACGGCAGCTACGCGTCGGCAAACGACTCCCGGATCGTGTTCGGGCTCGGTGCCGAGGACGGGCCGCGTCGGGTTCGCGTGCGTTGGCCGAATGGCGCAGAGCAGGCCTACGGCCCCCTCGTGGTAGACGCCTACCACACGTTGAAACGCCCGGATGCGCCTACCCGCCGCGATGACCCTGTTCGATAGGCGACCCGGCACCTTGCCGTAGAACTGCCGTCCGCCCGGCTGGGAAGTCCCCGAACGACTCAACCGCGAGCCCGCCATCCGCCGTCGACGGCCAGACCACCGTGACATCGCTCGCCTTGGTCGCCTTGCCGAGGCCGAAGTGGACCAGCGGATCGCTGGCGGAGAGGTAGCTGCCTTCGGGCCTGACGTCGCGATAGACGCGTTTTCCGTCGATCACGGCGGAGACCGTCGCGCCGTGCGCATCCCGGCCCGGCTCGCCGAGCACGGCGCGGAAACGCAGCCAGTTGCCGCGCGCTGACACGCGGTTCATCAACAGGTAGGCGGGGGCGTCGCGGTTCGCAATGAGCAGATCGAGTCCCCCGTCGCCGTCCACGTCGCCGACCGCCAGCCCCCGGCTGGTGTGTACCAGCGGCGGTTCCACGGCGCCCCGTGGCATGACCTCCTCGAAACGCCCGTCGGCGGTGCCTCGGAACAGCACGTTGGGCTCGTCGAAGTCGAGCTGGGTGGGCTGCTCGTCGTGCGTCTCGGTGCCGACCATGCCGTTGGCTTCGTAGAGGTCCAGATGGCCGTCGTTGTCGAAGTCCACCACCGCGATGCCCCAGCGGGTGTAGCGGCCGGTGGTGCCGAGGCCGAGTTCAGCCGTGGAATCGCGGAAAAAGCCGCCCTCGTTGCGGAAGAACGAGTCGGTCTGGCCCTGCAGGTTGACGACCATGAAGTCGGAATCGCCGTCGTCGTCGATGTCGGCAGCGGCGATGCCCATGCCGGCCTTGGCCACGCCGTGCTCGTCCACTGCGGATCCCCAAAGATGGCTGCGCTCCTCGAACACGAGATTGCCCCGGTTCAACCAGAGATGATCGACCGTCATGTCGTTGGCGATCGCGAAGTCCGTGAGCCCGTTGCCGTCGAAGTCCGCGCCGACGAGCCCGAAGCCGTTGCCGAAGGCCCGGTTCATGCCAGACTCCACCGTCCAGTCGGTGAAGGTGCCGTCGCCGTTGTTGCGGTAGAGCCGGTCGGCAGTGGGCGAGTTGTAGGCGAGCGGCGGACAGTAGGTCAGCAAGCTCCCGAGATAGCAGTCCATCTCGGTCTCACGTGACCAGTTGATGTAGTTGACGTGCACCAGGTCGAGGTCGCCGTCGCCGTCGAGGTCGAGGAACGCCGCGGACGTACCCCAGCCGCCATCCGCAACACCGGCTTCCAACGAGACGTCCTCGAACACCGCATTGCCCCGGTTCCGTAGCAGCACGTTCGGCCCGACGTTGGTGACGTACAGGTCGACATCGCCGTCGTTGTCGTAGTCGCCGGCCGCCACGCCCATCCCGTAGCCGGTGTCGTTGGCGCCGTGGCCCTCGGCCGCGACGAAACGTCCCGTCCCGTCGTTCAGGAACAGCCGGTTGCCGGCTCGTGCCGCCTCTGCCTCGTCCCAGAGACTGCCGGCCTGGACGAGGTAGGCGTCGAGGTCGCCGTCGCCGTCGAGATCCGCCAGCGCGACACCGCTACCGGTGATCTCCGGCAGGAGTGGTCGCCCCGTGAATCCCGAGCGGTGCGCAAAGTCGACGCCACGGGTGCGTGCTTCCTCAGCGAACCAAGGCGGCCCGATTTCCGGCGGCGCCGAGCAACCGGCCAGCACCACACCGGGAAACAGTGCGGCTTGCCACCGGCGCACGCGTTGTCGGGGCGGGGCCGACCTGGCGGCAGTCACGGTGGCGGCGTCGGGTCGACGGGTGCGGGAATCGTCCGGTCCGCGATTCGCGCCCGGGCGGCGGCAACCTCCCGCGGTCGCGACCCGATCTTCTCCGCCCAGTCGAGAGCCGCCGTGGCCTCGTCGAGCCTGCCGACCTCGGCGAGGCATAGGGCAAGGTGCACGTACGCTGCGGCGTGGGACTCGTCGAGGGCGGCGGCGCGTTCGAAGTAGGCGATCGCCGCCGGCCAACGTTCCCTGGCCCCCTCGATGGACCCCGCGAGGTGGAGTACGACCGCCGGCTGGTCGATGCCGTACTGCACGGCATCGTTCAGGGCGGCCAGCGCCTTGTCGTATTCGCCGTTCTCCATCCAGATCCGGCCGAGCCTCTCGTGGACCCACGCCTGGGCCGGATTGAGTTCCAGGGACTGTTCGAGGTGATGGCGGGCTCTTTCGCGGTCCCCGGTCCCCTCGAGCACCGTGGCCATGGCGTTGTGAAAGGGCCAGTGTTCCGGATGGACGGCGAACGCGTGCCTGAGCACATCGAAAGCCTGGCGGGCCCGGCCCAGGCGTCCGTAGGCGATGGCGAGATTGCCAAGCAACGCCTTGTCGTCGGGGAACCGCGCCCGTAGCGGTGCCAGGATCGAAACGGCCGTCTCGAAGTCCTTGGCCTTCATGGCGTCCTCGGCCAAGGCCAGCAATCCGCCCTGGCTCATGATGTAGCGCGATTTCTCGGCGAAGCGGGGATCGGCCCAGCGCAGTGGGTCGGTGTCCTTGGCCCGGGCCATCGCGATGCGCGCATCGTCCGTTCGACCGAGCGCTTGATACGCGCGGCCCAACAGGCGGAAGACCTGGGGATGTCTGTCCGAGGGCTTCACGGTCTCGAGCAAGGCCAGCGCATCGTCGGGTCGAGACTGACGCAATGCCAGTTGTGCTAGCCCCGCGAGGGCATGCACCTCCTCGCCGAGGTCGCGGGCGCGCCGGTACGCCGCCGCGGCATCGTCGTCCTCGCCGAGATCGCGCAGCAGAGACGCTCTCCGGAGCCAGGCGGGCGCATAGTCGGGATCGAGAGCCAACGCACGGTCGAGGGGTGTCAGCGCGGCTTCCGGGTCGCCTGTGCCGGCGGCCAGCAGGGACTGGAAGTACGGCCAGCGAAACTCCTGGGGGTCGAGGGCCTCGGCCTGCTGGTAGACAACGACGGCGGCGTCTTCGAAGTCGTTCATCTCGTAGGCCATCGCCAGCCGTCCCCGGGCTTCGGCGTCGTCCGGGCTGACCAGTGCTGCGTCATGCAAGCGGTCGAGAAACCGCCCCAGTTCGGGGTCGCCCGGATCCACAGCGACCCGTGGCGGATCGTCGCTGCCGGACTCGTACGAGCAAGCCGCACACCACGCCAGGAGCACTAGACGGGGAGCAGTCCGTGCCGGCCGCGAGATGCGCGAGGCGACCGCTTCGAGGTCGCGGCGTATCGCATCGCGAGATCGGCGTCTGTTGCTTGGGACTGGCATGGCCCAGATGGCGTTGCGGTTCGTCACCGTTTGATGGTGTCGATCCATCACGAACCGCCTATGGGGGAAGGTGCCTTGCTAATTGGGCCCGTCGGCTTCCGCGGTTGGCAGTCCGCGTCGGGCTTGGATGTATGCCCGCATTCGCTCTTCGTTTTGCCGGATCAGGCGCCGCCGCTCGTCGTCGTCGACGTAGTCGTCGAGGGGCTCGCGGACCATGTCCGGCAGATCCTGTTCGAAATAGCAGATGAGCTGCTTGACGAAGGATCGCAGCGGGCGGTGGAGTTCGCACACCACGCCCGTGGCGTTCTCGCCGTACTTGGTGCGGTACTCCTCCACGACCTCCTCGAAGCTGTCCACGTACTTGTCCGGGATGCGCTGCCAGATGTCGTTGAAGTAGTTGCGGATCGGGGGCGAGGACGTTCCCGAGGACGCCACGCCGAGCCACCCCAAGGCCTCCACCGGATCCTGTTCGACGTTGCCGAGGCCCCGAAGGTAGATGTGCCCCACCCGCGCCTGGGCGTTCTTGAAACCCTTGCGGGCGGTTTTCAGCAGCAGCGGGAACGCCTCGTCGATCTCGTTGTTGGAATAGAGCTGGCGGGCCTTGGCAAGTTCCCGGTAGATCCGCAGCCGATCTTCGACGGTTAGCGGGGTCCGCTCGCCGACGACCTTGATATCGGGTTCGGTCAGGGCCTCGTCGCTGGCCTGGGCGTATCCCGCGCTTGATGCCGTCGAAGCAACCGGCTCCGAGGCGCCGGCATTGAGAGCGAAGAGTCCCGCCGCGACGAACGGGACGAGGGTCGGGATTCGAAGGCAACCGTGCGACGATGGCGCGGAATCACGTTCCTTCATGGCGACTTCCCC
The DNA here is from genome assembly GCA_028819775.1 of Gammaproteobacteria bacterium. The sequence goes on from JAPPKV010000531.1 coordinate 17,350, forward strand.
TGAGCGTCGTTTAGAAGTCTACCTGCTTTGGCACTTCCCCGCCCGTCCGCCGTGCCGGCCAATCAATGGGCCTGGGCGTCGCGGAAACGGGTGTTGTATCGGACATGGAGCTCGTCGCGTCGCGCCATCTGTGCCGCGTCCATCCGCTCGGGAGCGGGAAGCGGGCTCAGCGTCTGTCCGTCGCGGGTATAGAGGTCCATGTCCTTGGCCCAGCCGTGGAACTCGATCGCGAACACCCTTTCACGATCCGGCGGCGCTGGCGATGGTGCGGCGAATTCGAGATGGACCTCCTCGCCGCTGCCGATGATGGCGAGCGCGCCGTCGAGTCGATTGACGAGCTCGTGCGCCTCGCCGAACGCGGTGTACGACCCGCGTGGCGTCTTGGCGTCCCAGTAGGGAGGCCGGTCGGCGTAGTCGTAGTGGGGCAGCCGTTGGGGCCCGGTGGTGCGCCGTGCGAAACCACTGCGGGCGATCCGCGCGGTGACCGGTTGCAGGACGGCCGTCGTGGCGTCGAGCGGCTCCTCGAAGCCCACGCGCAACCGATCCCAGTAGATCTCCATGTTGGACGACAGGCGCAGTGCATCGGTGCCGTCGGCCAAGTCGGGCAGGGGCAGCGCCATGGTTCGCGGCATTCCCGCAGGATAGCCGAACTCGCGCGCCACGGTGTGCCATGACCCGTTGGCGCGGGCTTCCAGGGTGGCGGGCCGGTAGCGCACGCCCGCCTGCCAAGCCGCGAACGAGGTTTGCGAATACGGGTACTCGATCCAGCCGTCGGCCATCAGGACCGCACCCTCGAGGGCGATCGGCGCGGCGAACTCGAGAGTCAGCACCTGCTCGTCGGCGAGCAGCCCGATGAACCGGTGGTCGAGTTCGCCGGGCGGCGGTGCGCGCCGGTCCTTGTCGACGGCGAGCGCCGTCACGTCGTCGCCCTGCGCGTTGGTGACGCGGATTGGATTCGCGACGCGCCGAAAGAAGATCGGCCTGCCCGTGGCCGGTGCACCGCCCACGGCGAGGCGCTCGTCGAGAACCACGTCCCAACCGGTTGGCAGGTCGTAGACCGTCAGCGTAGCGGCATCCAGGTAGGCGGCTTCCTCCATGGGTTCGGCAAGCTTGACCAGGTAGCGGCCATCACGCACCTTGAGATCGTCGGGGCCGAGCAGGAACCGTTCGTTGGGTCGCGGCGGGGCGTATTTCCCCGGGGCTTCCAGGTAGCCGATGGCGGCGCCGCCGAGCATGTCGCTGACGAATTCGAAGGCGCGGCCGTTCCAGGCGAACAGCACCGGACAGCTGGCGAGCTGGCGTTGGACTTCGGCGATGGCGTAGCGCTCGCCCGCATGCAGATCGAGTTCCGTCTGGGAAACGCCGTCGGACCATTCGAGGGCGACGAAGTCCGCCAGGGCGTGTCCGGCGAGACCGAAACTCAGCGGCTGCAAGCTCTGGCCCGGGCCGGAATGGGGGTCGATGGCGTCCTGGATCGTCCACCGGCCGCCATGGCGAAGCTTCACCAGCGTGCCGATTCCCGACGCGTTGGAGCGCATCTGCTCGGCTTCGCTGCGTCCCTGCGGGGATACGAAGACGAACCGGTGCCGGCCCGGTCCGGCTGGCAGCAGGTTGATTCCGTCGTCGCTCGCCGTAACCAACGCGGGTCCCGTGTCGGGATCGGTGTTGACGACGCGGGCACTCGTTAGGCCATTGGTGGCGTGTTGGAAGACCACCGCGCCAGTTGACGGATCGATGACCGCGATGCCGTCGCTCACGGCGCGCACCAGTTGGAGATCGCCGTCGCCGTCGAAGTCGGCGATGTCGAGAGTGGCCCCGGCGGTGGTCGTGGTTCCCGCGACGAGCGCCTTGCCCGGCGACCAGGCCCGGCCGTCGAAGGACCACCGCATGACGTCTCCTTGCGAGTTCACTCCGTAGATCTCGCGTTGGCCGTCGCCGTCGGTGTCGGCGGCGGTGACGGCCTCGAGGGACGTCTCGCGGAGGTCATCGAGCCCGGGGAAGCGTTGGTAGCGCCACGTGCGATCGTTCTGCCAGACCGCGTGCGGTGGCTCTCGGTGCAGGATGGCGATGTCGAGGTCCCGGTCGTTGTCGAGATCCACCACCAGAACTTGACGGCCATGGCCGTCGCCGAAGCCTAGGTCGGCACCGAGTGCCTTGAACGAGCCGTCGCGGTTGTTGTTGTAAAGCTCGGTGCCGTCGCGTCCCGTGGCCAGGACGTCCAGGTCGCCGTCGTTGTCCGCATCCACCAGTGCCCCGGCTTCGCACGGCGCGGACCCGAGTCTGGCGTTCGGATTCCAGGCGTTTTCGGGATGCTGGCGCCAGGACGTGGGTCCGTCGGGCGTGCAAAAGACGGCGTCAAGCAGACCGTCGTCGTCGAGATCCCCCCATAGGATCGATGTCACCGGACCCGCGTCAGCGAATGGCTGCGCCGCGCTCGGCCGGTATCCGTTGCCGACGCCTTCGAGCACTATCGGCCCGTTGCCGCCGGTCAGCACTAGGTCGCTCGTGCCGTCGTCATCGACGTCCGCGGCGGTCATCGTTGTGGCCTCGTCGGTGGCGAGCCTCTCGGGCGTACCGAACAGCGGCCCCTCGGCGTCCCCGACAGGCGCGACCGGCGCAGGAGTGGCCGCCAGTGCGGCCGCCTTGGGGCCCATCTCCTTGTAGCTGAACCCCGCGAGACGGGACG
>JAPPKV010000087.1 GCA_028819775.1 Gammaproteobacteria bacterium
CGGCTTCCGCCATCGCTGGCAGGTTGTCCGAGAGATCCTGGGTGTAGCAGGGTCGTGCCGCATCGCCCATGTAGAACCAGCGCCGCATGGCGTTGATGACGCCGTCGCCCTGCGCCTTCACCTCGTCGACCAGGCGTTGCCGCGTTTCGGGATCCCGGATCGCCTTGACGCGTCCGTCGAGGTCGAGTTTCCGCAACTCGTTCCAGGCCGGCGTGCGGAAGAAGTTGTTGGTCGACAAACCGCCGACGCCGCCGCCGCTGCGGGGCACGGTCACCGACGTCACGTTCAGGCCCTCGGCCCGCATCGCGGACACCCGCTTGTCGAGGCGCTCGGTGCCGATTTCCGCCGCGCAGCTAAAGAGCGCCCCCCGTGCCATGCGCGCCTCGTCCGCGATGAGGTCGCACTCCTCGTCGAACTCGCGGAAATCCGAGACGGTCTGCATGATCCCGCCGTGCGCGCCGACCTCCTTGGCCACGGCCCGCAACTCCGCGCGATCCGCGAAGGTGCCCGGAATGGAACGGCCGTCGGGCAGGCGGTGCTGGGGCAGGCGGTTGGTCGAGAACCCGACCGCGCCTTCCTTCACCGACTGGCCCGCCAACTCGGCGATCTGCCGGATCTCGTCCTCGGTGGCCGGTTCCTCCACGGCGCGTTCGCCCATCACGTAGAACCGCGTCGCGCAGTGCCCGACTAGGCCGCAGATATTGATTGCCGGACCGAGCGCGTCCAGGGCATCGAGATAGCCGCCGTAGGACTCCCAGTTCCAGGGCAGGCCGTGCAGGATCGCCTGCTTGGGGATGTCCTCGACGGTCTCCATCATCCCGGCGAGGAACTCACGGTCCGTGGACTTGCAGGGCGCGAAGGTGACGCCGCAGTTCCCGAACAGCGCCGTGGTGACGCCGTGCCAGCTTACCGACGTGACGTCGCGGTCCCAGCCGATCTGCGCATCCAAGTGCGTGTGCAGATCGATGAAGCCCGGCGACACGTTCAGGCCCGCCGCGTCGATTTCCCGCTTGCCCTTGCCGTCGACCTTGCCGATCTCGACGATCTGGTCGCCGTCGACCGCGACGTCGGCTTGGTACGGCTCTGCACCGGTTCCGTCGACGACGCTGCCGCCCCGGATAACGAGGTCATGACTCATGGTGTCCCCCACCCACTGTTTGTTATTTGACCGCGCGATCATAGACCAGCACGGGGGGAGGTGCCATTGAGGGTGGTTTGTCCGTCGGGCCTATAATCCCAGCATGAAGGTCGATCCTTTGACCCCCGTGATCGGTGCCGAGGTGCTCGGCGTCGATCTCGCCCGCTTGGATGATGACGAGTTCGCCCGAGTCGAAGCGGCGCTGCTGGACCGCCAGGTTCTGTTCTTCCGGGACCAGGAACTCGACCTCGATCAGCACAAGGCATTGGGCGAACGCTTCGGCCCCCTCCACATACATCCGAGTGCGCCGCCGGGGGCACCGGGACATCCCGAGGTGCTGAAGGTCCACGCCGACGCGAAGACGAAACGCACGGCTGGCGACAAGTGGCATTCCGACGTGAGCTGTGACGAGGAACCGCCGATGCTGTCGATCCTCCGACTGCACACACTTCCTCCCGACGGCGGCGGCGACACCTTGTTCTCGAGCATGTACGCCGCCTACGAAGCGCTGTCCGGCGCCATGCAGACGTACCTGGCCGGCCTCACTGCGATTCACGATGGCGGCCCGAACTACCGGGACCGGAATCGGCGGATCGGTCGCGACGACAGCGACCGGGTCTACCCGCGCGCCGAACACCCCGTCATCCGGACGCACCCGCGCACCGGGCGCAAAGGCATCTTCGTCAATTCGGTCTTCACCACGGAGCTATGCGGGGTGCCCAAGGACGAAGGCGACGCGATCCTGGCCTTCCTCTACGCCCACATCGCCAAGCCGCGGTTCCAGTGCCGTTTCCGCTGGCGCGAGAATTCGGTCGCGATGTGGGACAACCGTTGCGTACAGCACCTGGCGATGTGGGACTACTTTCCCGAAACCCGCAGTGGCATGCGCGTCACGGTGAAGGGAGACCGGCCGTTGTAGGGGCGACCCTAACGCGCCCGCAAGGGCGCGCGGTCCTAACGCGCCCGCAAGGGCGCGCGGTC
>JAPPKV010000247.1 GCA_028819775.1 Gammaproteobacteria bacterium
CTTGATGCGCCACTCCGTGCCGCTTCTGCGGCGCAGACTCCTCGGCCCGTCCCCTCGCGTGGAACAAACGCCAAAGGGAGCCTGTGACCGTGGCGTCTGTTCCATGGGCAGGTCGGCGTGGCTGGGCCGGAGGCGGAGTCGGCGCTACAGCGAATGCGAAGCGCCGGCCGTGGCTTTGGGGCGCTACGGCGTCTTGAACGGGTTCGGTCGGCGCTTCTGGCGCTCGCGGAACCGGCCCGGACGAACCAGTTCGAGTAGATCGATCGTCACCGGGGTCACCTCGCCGGCGATGGCGCTGGCGACGATCTCCGCGCCGAGAATCGCCGTGGTCGTGCCGTGCGAGCCGTGGCCGAGATTGAACCAGGATCCTTCGTCGAGACCGATCACCGGCAAGCGGTCCGATGTGACGGCGCGGATGCCTCGGAAACGCTCGATCGACCTGCCCGGGGCGCTGCCGAACAGGCGTTGGAGGCGCCGGGCGTTTGCCGACGTTGCGTCCTGCGTCGCCCAGGGCCGGTACTCGTATGTCGCGCCGGCCCATACGCTCCCTGCGGCGGGCACGATGGTGCCGTCGCCGACGATCGGCAATAGGGGCGGATAGGTGCATCCGAAACGGTCCATCTGGCCGGCGAGCCCCGTCACCTCCAAGGTGTCGAAACCGTCGATGTTGAAGCCGGTGGCCCTAACGACGGACAGTGGGTGCTCCGGGCTTGCCGCGGTGATTTCGATTCCGCGGTGATGGCACAACGCCTCCGACAAGCGACGAACGTCGACGGTCAGGCCGTCGGGGAAGAACAGTACGGGCTCGCGAATCACCCGCCCGGCGCGGTCCGATGCGGCACCGGGTTCGAGGTATTCGGCGATGGCGGGTGGCGTCACCTGGGCGATTCGTCCCAGCTTGTCCGGGTCGTTGTCGGGTCCGGGCAACTGCAGGGCGCCGCTCGTCCTTACGCCGGGCAACCCGCGGCAGCGTTGTGCCGCGAATCCGAATGCGTGTATGCGGAAACTTGCGAGCGAGGAAGCCACCTGCGACAGGCGCGGATGCGATACCGCCGCCGGAATGCCCGAAGCGCCTGCGGCGATGCCTTCACCGTCGTCGGCGATTGCGGCTGCGATGCCTTTGTCGGCGAGTGCGCGCGCCGTTGCGGTGCCGGCGAGGCCGGCGCCGAGGACGACCGCGCCGGTTGGCGGGACGAAGTCGCGGCCCCTGCCGGCGAAAACCCCGGCGGTGCTGTGCCGCTTGTGTGGCCGCTGGTCGACGCGGTGGACTTCGAAACCCGAACTTGCCAGGTCCCGCCGGACGTCGCCGGCGGCGGTGAACGTCGTGACACTCGCCCGGCGTGCCGACAGCCGGGCCATGGCTCCGAACAGTTCGCGCCGCCACATCGCGGGGTTCCTGCGCGGGGCGAAACCGTCCAGGAGCCACGCATCGACGCCGCGGCGTTGTTGCCCCGCCAGCTCTGCCAACGCATCGCGGACGTCGCCGAAGTAGACCGACAGCTGGATGCGGCCCTCGTCGAACAGCCGACGGTGCCAGCCCGGGACGAGCGGCGGGTAGTGTGCGACGAGATCCCGCGCCAAGGGGAATGCCGTCGTCCAGGGAGCGAGCGACCGGGCCACGTCGTCGACCGTTAGCGGATAGCGTTCCACCGAAATGAAATGCAGGCGGCTTCGGGCGAGGCGCGCGGCCACGACGAAGTTGAGGCCGGTCCCGAAGCCGAGTTCGCCAACCGTGAACCTCCCCGCCGGGTCCGTCGTGCGCGATTCGAATGCGGCCGGCGCTAGGAATACGCGCACCACCTCGGCAGGACCGTCGGCGTCGTAGTAGACGTCGCCAAAGACGCGCGAGACCGGCCGCTCGCCGTCGAAGTCGACGCGGGCGGGCGTTAGGGGTTGCGCGTTTGGTGCGGACATGGATGCGGACGCATTGGCCTGGCGTTCGCCGCAGCATCGTCGGGTTCACCGGATGGGCTAGTATTGTCGCCGACATGAACGCCCCTGCAACCAAAGGCATCGTCCTCGCCGGCGGTCGCAATCTCAGGCTTCATCCCATCACGCTCGCCGTCTGCAAGCAGCTTCTGCCGGTGTACGACAAGCCGATGGTCTACTACCCGCTGA
>JAPPKV010000486.1 GCA_028819775.1 Gammaproteobacteria bacterium
GGCACCACCGCCGCCGCCGCCATCGCCAGCGGCCGCTCAAGTATCGGATACGAAATCGAGGACGGTCTTAAACCAACGATCAACCGAGCGATAGAAGAAAAGGCGAGTCCGCTTGGCCGAGAGTGCGCGCGCCGCAGACTGTGTGATCACATCGACTTTGTGTGCTCCCGCGAGGAGGAAGGTAAGCGGTGTGGCCATGTCAACAGGCGCTACGAGTTTCGAGTGGTGACCGGGCAGGAGGTAGACCTGGAACTCGTCACGCCTTGCGCGGTACGGTCCGACTCGACCGGAATCTTCTCTGCTCAGCACGAGGTTGCTCAGCTACCGGTTCGTGAAAACCAGATTGAGCTACCGTTCGATAGCACGATATGAAGGTTAGGCTTACACCACAAGAACTGCGCGGACGACTGATAGGGGATCGACCCCCGTACGCCAAGTATGTGAGTCCGCTCATCAACCTCGCCAACCGATTTGCACAGGCAACGCGACGCAATCAGGTCGGGCAGGTTTCCGAGTTGATTCGTGAGTGTCCCGCCCGGGATTACGAGGGCTGGCGTACTTGGTATCTCCGTCGATATCCCACAGCGATCGATACGGCCACCGACCGCGTCGTTTCCATGTTGGATCAGTTTCGTGATGCAGTGACGAAAATCGATCGCGCGACCGTGCGTCGGTGGGTCACCGAACTTGTGCTGGAGCAGACGTATGTTGGCCTGCGCGTGGAGCGGGCGATTCTTGAAGAGGCAGCAAGTAGGTTGGGCAAGGAATTGCGTCTCTCGTCACGGGAGGATGAGTCTCGTGGCATCGATGGTTTACCTTGATGGCCGCCCAGTTTCAGTGAAACCGACCACGTATCGGACAATGGAGACGCTCAGCGAGACGATCGACGCCTACATGATCTACTACGAGAAAACCTCGAACGGATCGATTGTGTTCGATCTCACCGAGATACAGCGGCTGTGAACCGGGACGAGCTGGCGAGGCTGGTCGGGTCCGGGGAGAATTCCGGGGTGGAGTTCAAGCGGGATGATCTGCGCCCGGAGCGGGTGGGGCGAGAGATCGCCGGCCTGCTCAACCTGGAGGGGGGCCACCTGCTGCTCGGAGTGGAGGACGACGGCACGGTCACCGGACTCTCCCGGGACCGGCGGCGGGCGGAGGAGTGGGTGATGGAGGCGGCGCGCACCCACGTGCGCCCGGCGACGATTCCGTACTGGGAGACGGTCGAGTGGCGCGATGGAGTGGTCGTCGGCGTCGTGTCGCTGCCGGCGGACGCCCCGGACAAGCCCTACAAGGCGAAGCGCGGTTCGGCCTGGGTCACGCAGGTACGGGCCGGAACCACCACCCGCGACGCCACCGACGAGGAGGAGATGCGCCTCTACCAGCAGTCGGGGCGGCTGCAGTACGACCGCAAGCCGGTGCCCGGCACTTCGTTCGCCGACCTCGACCGGCGCCGCCTGATCAACTATTTCCGCGATGTCCGCGAGCAGGAGTGCCCCGATGAGACCGACGAAGCAGCCTGGACGCGGCTCCTGGTGAACACCGAGATCATGGTGGAAGGGAGCGGGCGGTCGATGGCGAGTGCGGCCGGACTGCTCCTGTTCGGCAAGAGTCCCAATCGCTTTCTCCCGCACGCTGGGGTCAGTGCCGCAGCCTACCGCGGTGCGGAGAAGGACTACGACGCCAGGGAGCGGGCCACGGTGCGGGGACCGGCGGTGTCGCTGGCGTTCCAACGGACGGAAGCGGACGGTACGAGTTACCCCGGGCAGGCACGCACGTTCTCCGAGGGCAGCGAGTGGATGGAGAGCGGCGTGATCGAACGCACGCTCGAGTTCGTGCGGCGGAATGTCGGCCTGGAGGCCTGGATCGATGCCGGCGGGCGCCGCCGGGAGCGTTGGGAGTACCCGCTGGAGGCGGTGCGGGAGGCGGTCGTGAACGCGATCGCGCACCGCGACTACACGATCACGGTGAGCGACATCGAACTGTCGATCTACGCCGACCGCATGGAGATCGTCTCGCCCGGCCGGCTGCCGAACACGGTCACGGTGGCCAAGATGCGCGCCGGCTATCGCGCCACGCGCAACGAGCTGGTGAAGGAGGTGCTGCGCGACTACCGCTAC
>JAPPKV010000314.1 GCA_028819775.1 Gammaproteobacteria bacterium
GGGCGGTGGCGGCGAACGATTTGAAAGTGGTCTTGCCGCTGCTGCCGGTGACCGCAACGGCCGGACCATCGAGACGTCGGCGCGCCGCGCGGCCAATGTCCCACAGACCATCTAGAGTGTCCTCCACGATTAGGGTCGGTGCCCCGTAATCGTCCTCGCGGTGCGCAAGGACCGCCACGGCGCCCTTCTCGACCGCGTTCCTGGCATAGTCGTGACCGTCGCGGTCGGAACGGTTGCTCACCTGGAAACGCCGCCCCGGGTCACCGGTCAGTGCCACGAAGAGGTCGCCGGGTTCGGTCAGTCGCGAGTCGATACCGATTCCAAAGACATCCGGCCCTTCGGCGCTCTCCGCATTGACGGCGGTCGCCAGCGCCTGGTACGACCATAGTCGCCTGATCATATAGAAACGCTCTGCATCCGCATGTTTTTACTACCTAAGCCCGTGTATACAACGTCTCCCCTACTTGAACATAGGCACCGCTTGCGCTCAAGCGCTCGGGCCAACGACAATGCCGCGAGTCGTTCAGTTGTGGTAAATCCCCATGTCCATCGCGAGCGTCGTCGGCAAGGTGTTCTCCGGCATCTCCCGGGCCTTTGCCTTTGCGCGGGTCACTCTCGCCAACCTGCTGGTCGTCTTGGTCGTCGTCCTCGTGGTGATGGTATTCGTGCCAGGTACCGGCCGCGTCGAGGTGTCCGACGGTTCGGCGCTGCTGCTCGAAACCGATGGCACGATCGTCGAGCAGGCCGGTGGCCAGGATCCGCTGGCCGTGCTGGCTGGCGCATCGCTCCGCGAGACGCCCCTTAGGGACATCCTCTCCGTCATCGACAAGGCCTCGGGGGACGACCGCGTCGACGCCCTGGTTCTCGACACATCGTCGCTTGGCTACGTGGCTCCTGCCCAACTGGAAGTGATCGGCAACGCCCTGGAGGCTTTCCGCGGCGGTGGCAAGACGATCCTCGCCAAGAGCGACTTCTACAACCGTGATCAATACTACCTCGCGAGTTTCGCCGACGAAGTGGTGATGCATCCCTTGGGGGAGGTCGCACTCACCGGCTACGGCACCTACCGGAACTACTACGGCGGCCTCCTGGACAGGCTCAAGGTCAATATCCACGTCTTTCGCGTGGGCACCTACAAGTCGTTCGTCGAGCCGTATACCAGCACGGGAATGTCGGAGGCGGCCCGGCAGGCGAACCAAGCCATGATCGATCGCCTGTGGCGCAGTTTCGTCGAACGTGTTGCCCCGAACCGCGGTATCGAGCCTGCGACGCTCGTTGCCTACGCCAACCAATACGATCAGTTGCTTCGCGGAACCGGCGGCGACACGGCCCGTCTGGCCTTGGAATACGGGCTGGTCGACCAGTTGTTCGACCCCGAAGCCCTGTCGAAACACCTCAATGGACTGACCGCTGGCAAGGACTCGTTTGCCCACGTCGCCCTAGGTGACTACGTGGATCCCCACCTGCCGCCGCTTTTCGGCACCTCGGTCGCCGTGGTCCCCTTGACCGGAACGATCGTCATGGGCGACGCCCCGCGCGGTTTCATCGGCGCCGACACCGCGTCCAGACTCCTTTCCGATCTCAGGGAGGATCCCCAGGTGGGTGCGGTGGTGCTCCGAATCGATTCAGGTGGGGGCAGCGCCTTCGCTTCCGAGCAGATTCGCGCCGAAATCGCCCGGATACAGAGCGAGGACACCCCGGTGGTGGTCTCCATGGCCGGTACCGCGGCATCGGGCGGCTACTGGATCGCGGCCACGGCCGACGAGATCTGGGCTGCGCCAACGACGGTGACCGGATCGATCGGCATTTTCGCCATCGTCCCGACCTTCGAGGAGACCCTGGGCGAGATCGGCGTCAACCGCGACGGCGTCGGCACCGGCCCGTTCGTCGGGGCGCTCGACCCGATCGGGGGCGTCGGCGAGGCAATGGCTCGCGCCCTGCAGTCGAACGTCGAATACGGCTACCGGCGCTTTGTCGATCTCGTCGCCGAGGGCCGCGGCCTCGCGACCGAGGACGTGGAAGCCATCGCCCAGGGCCGGGTCTGGCTTGGCGTGCATGCGCTCGAACACGGCCTGGTGGACCAACTCGGCCATCTCGACGAGGCCATCGCCAGTGCCGCCGCTCTCGCCGACCTTGACCGGTACCAGGTCCGCTACGTCGAAGAACCGCTAACCACGCAGGAGATTCTGATGCGACAGTTCCTAGACGACATCGGATTCGAATCGTCGACCCGGGGGCTCCACCGCACCCTCGGCGAGCTTCTCGTTCGGGAGCTAGGTCAGCTCGGCTCGCTCAACGACCCCCAGCATCTCTATGCCCTGTGCGAAACCTGTCCCGGGCGCTATTGAGCCTCCCAGTAGTCGCGGACGGTGGCTTTCATCTCCCGGCAAAGCAGAACGATGCCGACCAGGTTCGGCAAGGCCATCAAGGTGAGCGTGACGGCGGACACCAGCCAGACCAGCGACGTGTCCAGGATCGTCGCCAGGAAGAACGCGAGAACGTAGGCGCCACGATAGGGCATAACCCATCGGGTGGTGCCGAACAGGTAGGTGATTGCGCGGTCGCCGTAGTAGGACCACGCAATGGCCGTGCTGAACGCGAACAGGACCAGGCCGACGGTCACCGCATATTGCCCATACTCGCCGAAGAAACTCCGTTTGAATGCCTCGGACGTCAGGCGCACCGAGTGCACCAGGGATTTGCCACTGAGCGTGATTCCGGGCGTGGCGAGTGACCCGTTCTCCACCTCGATGATCCCGCTGAAGGGCGTTCTGCCTGCGCCAAGAAACCGCACATCCTCGGCGATCGATCGATTGTGCAGAACGGTGATGCCGCCTCCATCGAGGCGACCACCGGCGATCTCGAAAGTGCCCGTTGCCCGCTCGACGTCCGCAATCGCGTAGGAAACGCCGCCCAGGGTCACCGTGTCGGCATCGACGTCGTTCAGGTACGCGTGCAGGCTGGCGACGTGCTGCGGGTTGGAGTCGGTGTAGGTTCCGGCAAGGAACTGGGTGTCGAAAACGTCGAATTCGTTGTCGAACTTATCCTTCCAAGCACCGGATGCCAGGATGACCATGCCGGTCAACGTGCAAATCACGAGGGTGTCCAGGAACGGTTCGAGAATCGATACGAGACCTTCGGACACCGGTTCGTCGGCGCGGGCGGAGGCGTGGGCAATGGGTGCGGAGCCCTGCCCGGCTTCGTTGGAGAAGAGACCCCGGTTGACGCCCTTGTTGAACGCGTAGGCGAAGGAGGCCCCGAGGAAGCCTCCGGTGGCCGCCGATCCGGTGAACGCGTCCCGGAACACCGAGACGAACGCGGGACCCACTTCGTGGTAGTTACTCGCCAGCACCGCGAAAGCGCCGATCGCGTAGAGTATTCCCATCCCCGGCACAATGGCCGTGGCCACCCGGGCGATCCGCTTGATGCCGCCGATGATAACCAGACCCAGAAGCGTGGCGAATACCAAGCCGCTTGCCCAGGTCGGTATCTGGAAGGAGGCGTTGAGACCTTCCGCCATGTTGTTGCTCTGGGGCATATTCCCCGAACCGAGTGTGCTCAGCACCGTGGCCACGGCGAAGAACACTGCGAGCCACTTCATGTTCAGCCCGCGCTCCATGAAGTACATCGGGCCACCCGCGATTTCGCCGTGGTCGTCCTTGACCCGGTACTTGTGGGAGATCGTCACTTCCACGAACTTCGTGGTCATGCCAACGAACGCGGTGGCCCACATCCAGAACAGGGCGGCCGGGCCGCCGAGGAAGATCGCCAATGCGACCCCGCCGATGTTCCCCGTTCCGACCGTTCCCGAGAGCGCGGTGGAAAGCGCCTGAAGGTGCGTGGTGTCGCCCTCCGCGTCGGCGCGAGTGTGGCGGCCCAACAGCACGCCCCAGGCCCGCCTGAAGTACCGGACCTGGGGAAAGCCCAGATAGATCGTGAAGAAACAGCCGACGCCGAGGAGCAGGTACGGGAAATAGACCGCGCCGCCCAGCACGCCGTCGAGAGCGACCAGCACCTTCTCGGCGCCTAGGGTGAACGCGTCCATCCGAAGCGACCGTTACCGTTTGCCGAACAGCGCCGCGCGCATCACGGCATGCAGTTCATGCTGATTCATGACACCGCGCACGCCGTCCGCTCCAGGTCCGGTTGCATAGGCCGGTACGTCTTCGCCCGCATGGGTCTCCGAGAGCATCGGATGTGTCGCGCGCTGCCGGTAGTCGGGGTCGGTGGGATCCAGTTCGGTCTCCGGACGCCGCGCCCCGGGCCCATTCGCGTAGCCCAGCGTCGTATAGGCGACTCCCGCGGCATCCCTAAGCACATTGCCGTCCTCGCCAGCGGCGTATCCCAGGATGGGATTGCCCCGTGCCGAATAGCCTGCGATGGTGAGGGTGTGGCTGTGATCGGCGTCGCCCACGAAAAGGATGACGCCGCGTGTCCGTTCGCCCTCCTCCGCCACTGTGCTAGCAGCAGCCAACAGAAATGGAATTAGATTCAATGAGGCTCTTAACATATTGATTTCTAGTACTCCTGGTGGCCTTCTAGCCGTCGAATGGGATCTCGCATCGTGACGAACTCTTCCGCCGCCGTTGGATGGATGCCAATCGTGGCATCGAAGTCCCCTTTCGTGGCGCCCGCCGTGATGGCCACGCTTAAGCCCTGAATGATTTCGCCGGCCTCCGGGCCACACATGTGGGCGGCCAGAACCCGATCGTCTTCGCCGTCGACTAGGAGTTTCATCATCGTTCGTTCACCGCGTCCCGTCAGGGTGTGCTTCATGGGCTTGAAGCTCGACTCGTACACGACCAGGTGCGGATGTTTCCTGCGGGCTTCCTCCTCCGTGGGTCCCACCGTACCGATGTTCGGCTGGCAGAATACCGCGGTGGGCACCTTGCCGTAGTCCACAGACCGGGACTCACCGTTGAACAGGTTGTGCGCCACGCACATGCCTTCCGCGATAGCCACCGGCGTCAACTGCAACCGGTCGATGACATCGCCGATTGCGTAGATGTGCGGAACGTTGGTGCGATAGTACCGGTCAACCGGGATGGAGCCCGCATCGCCAAGGTTCACCCCCGCCGCCTCGAGGCCAAGCCCTCCGCTTACCGGGGACCGACCGGTCGCCACCATGACCAGGTCGACATCCAAGTGCCGACCATCCTCGAATCGGCAACGCAGTTCGCGGCCCCGGCGCTCGACGGCGTGGATTCGGGCATCGAATCGCAGCTCCACTCCCTTGGAACGGATTTCGTCCGCCACGAAACGGCGGATGCCTCCGTCGAAGCCGCGCAGGAAGAGTTCACCTCGATAGGCAAGCGACACCTGGGCCCCGAGTCCGGCATAGATACCGGCGAACTCCACCGCGATGTAGCCGCCGCCGATGATCAGGACCCGTTCCGGAAATTCGTCGAGATAGAAGGCTTCGTTGGACGTGATCACGTGTTCGTTGCCCGGGAACGGCGGCACCACGGGCCAGCTGCCGGTCGCGACAAGTATGTTCTCCGCTGTGAGCGTGCGGTCCCCCACCCGTACCCGGTGGGGGCCGGTCAAGACCGCCCGTTCTGCGAGTATCTCCACGCCGGCCCCGTCCAGCAGGCCGTGATAGATGCCGTTCAAACGCTCGATTTCTCGTGTTTTGTTGTCGCGGAGCGTGGGCCAATGGAAATCGGGACCACCGACGTCCCAGCCGTACGCCCTGGCGTCGTCGAAGTCCTCGGCGAAGTGGGCGCCGTAGACAAAGAGCTTCTTCGGAACGCACCCGACGTTCACGCAAGTGCCGCCCAGGTAGCGCTCTTCCGCGATTCCAACCCGGGCACCGAATCCAGCCGCCACGCGGGCCGCCCTGACTCCGCCGGAGCCCGCGCCGATGACAAAGAGGTCGTAGTCGTAGTTCCGCATCGCCGGATGGTCCCCATGCCCGCAAGACTCATGTGCCAAGCGGTCCCTCGGCGCCAGAGGCTTTGGGCCATGCAGTTCCGCTTGATGCCGCGACCGAGGCCGGGACACCGGGCTCAAGAGATAGTAGCGCATCACGGATTCCGTTAGCATCGTCCGGCGGTCCGCCCTCACCCACACACGCTTCTTCGCCAACACGCCCATTGGGAGATTCGAGCGCCATGAATGTGACGATCTTCGGTACCGGCTACGTGGGCTTGGTGACCGGCGCCTGTTTCGCGGAGATGGGTAACCGGGTGCTCTGCGTCGACGTGGACGAAGACAGGATCGCCATGCTCAACGATGGTCTGATGCCGATCTACGAACCCGGTCTGCCCGCCCTGGTGGCTGCGAACAGGACAGCGGGCCGATTGACCTTCGGCGTCGATGGAAAGGCAGGCGTCATGGAAGCGGATGTCGCACTCCTAGCAGTCGGTACGCCGACGAGGAGTGACGGTTCGACGGATCTCAGCCCTGTGTTCGCGGTTGCCACGTCCATCGGCGAACACATGGACCATCCCATCGTCGTGGCCACCAAATCCACCGTTCCAGTGGGGACTGCCGACGAGATAGGCCGGATCATCCAGGCGAAACTCGACGAACGCGGCGTAGATCTTCGATTCGCCGTCGTGTCGAACCCGGAGTTCCTCAAGGAAGGCGCCGCGATTTCAGACTTCATGAAGCCGGATCGCATCGTCCTTGGCAGTGCCGACGAGGGTGCCACCCGCCTGCTCGAGGAGCTATACGCGCCCTTCAATCGGAACCACGACAAGATCCTGCATATGGACGTTCGTTCCGCCGAACTCACCAAGTACGCGGCGAACGTCATGCTGGCCACCCGGATCAGCTTGATGAACGAGTTCGCGAATTTCGCCGACCGGGTGGGCGCCGACATCGAGGCCGTCCGCCATGGGATCGGATCGGACCCCCGGATCGGATACCAGTTCATCTATGCCGGATGCGGTTACGGGGGTTCCTGCTTTCCCAAGGATGTCCGCGCCATGGCGTACATGGCCCACGAAGTCGGCCAGTCCGCCGAGATCGTCCGGAGCGTGGAGACCGTGAACCAACGCCAGAAGCGGATTGTCGTGGATCGCCTTGACGAACACTTCGGCGGCGATCTGTCGGGCCGCGCCCTGGCCCTCTGGGGCCTGTCCTTCAAACCCAACACGGACGACATGCGCGAAGCCCCTAGCCGGGTCGTCATGGAAGCGGCCTGGGCGGCCGGCGCGACGGTACGAGCCTACGACCCGGTTGCACTGGCGGAGGCGGCAAGGTTGTATGGGCCGCGGGAGGATCTAGTCCTCTGTCGGCACCGAGACGAGGCGTTGGCCGGCGCCGACGCGCTCGTGGTGGTCACGGAATGGAACGAGTTCAGGAGTCCCGACTTCGACGCCATCAAGGCCGCGCTCAAGCATCCGGTCATCTTCGATGGCCGCAATCTCTACGACCCGGGAACGCTCGCAGCGCTCGGTTTCACCCATATCGGCATTGGTCGCAACCAGCCCGTTAGCGCCAAGAAGCGCGGCGCCCATGGGGCACCGCGTTTCACCCCAGCCCAAGCCGCCCCGCCATGACGGGGTATCGCCCTTTCGCCCTATTCGCCGCCCTGACGGCGTCAACGGTTGTTTGCGCCGACGTCGACGACCGCGATTGGTGCATCACCTACACCGACCATTTCGAGGTGGTGTCCGACCTGCCCCGGGTCAAGGCCTTGGAGCTGGTCGTTCAACTCGACCAGTTCCGGGCCGCGGCCAGTGCCCTTTTGCCCGGCGGGTCCCGTGAGGCCGCTCCCCCCCTCAAGGTCATTGCATTCGAGCGTGCCCGGGACTTCGCGACAGTCTTCAACAGCACCCATATCGCCGGGTTCACGCGCCCATCGTTGGACCAAAGCTTGCTAGCGGCAGGTCCCGATCCGAGGGGCGAACACCTCAACCGCAACACATTCCACGAGTACGTCCACTATCTGGTGCGCAGTCGTGCGACCCTCAACCTACCCATCTGGTACGAGGAGGGTTTCGCCTCCTATCTGTCGACCCTCAGCATAGACCCGGCCGGTATCGTGACCGTTGGCCGGATACCGTACGCCTACCTGCGTGGTGTTCTCTTGCTCCCCGGACTCAGCATCCCCGATGTCATCGGCGAACGGTTCCGACTAGACCCCCGACGCCACGACCTGTCGGACGTCTATGGCCTCGCCTGGGCAATCGTGCGGTTCCTGCACCATGCGGAGGACGACAACGGCGAACGCTACGCCAGCCGGCTAGGGGACATGCTTACAGCGATCGACAACGGGGCCAGCAGCGAGGAAGCCTTGGAGTCGTCGCTCGGGCTCGACACCGAGGGTCTGAAGGGACGCCTCAAGAACTACTACGACCGCGACCAATTGCCGGTATTCCGTTTCCGCACGGAAACAGAGGATAGGCTTGCGTTCCGCCGCGACTGCCTGGACGCGATCGACACACGCAAACACCTCGCCGAGGTGGCGGCATTACACCATCCAAGGTTTGCGATCGACCTCTACGAGAGCATCCTCGCCGGGAAACCGGACGATGTCGACGCTTTGGTCGGCCTATCCCGAATCGTATCCGGGCGCCGCAAGTCGGAACTTGCCAGGCAAGCCCATCGCGTTGACCCGACGCATCCCGCCGCCATCGTCCGAATGGCTGAAGTTGAGGTCTTCGCCTGCCAGGCGAACAGTGCGGACTGCGGGGACGCGCTGCCCAAGGCAATCAGTCTCTATACGGAGGCGTTAACGTCGGATCGCCACCGGGTTGCTGCGGCGTACGGCCTTGGCATCTTGAGCCTTTACGTCGAACGCCCCCTCGACGCACTGGAATACCTCCGCGCCGCCTACGCGCGTGCACCGTGGTCGCCGCAGATCCACTACTACCTGGGCGAGGCATACGGACGCTCCGGAGACCGAAAGCGGGCCGTCCCGCACTTGAGGAAAACCGCATTCTGGCATCCAGAAGAATCCTGGCGGCAAAAGGCCCGTCAGATGCTTGCCCGCCTAGGCGAAGAATCCGCCGGGGTCAACCCGCCCTGAGTCAACCCCCTTCGATCCGCTCCATGAAGAACACCTCGCTGCCCGGGGCGATCGGCTCGAGCCAGGCGTCCTGGTAGATCTGTCCGTTGATGGCCACGGCGGTCTTGGTCAGTGCCTCTTCGATGCCCGGCCACCGTTCTTCAAGCACGCGCACGAGTCCGCGATAGTTGCGGCATTCCACGTCGATCTCGCGAACGCCCCCGGTGTTGGACGTCAGGTGATCGGGGAAAACGACCTTGACCGGTTGCATGGATTCTCCCGTGGGGACAGTCGATGCGGACAGATTGTATCGAGGCTTTCGACGCTCGCAAGACGTCCTGGGTACAGGATCGACAACGGGCTGGCGCTCTCGACGGCGGCGCTATAGCGTAGGCACACCACCGAATCGCCCATTCGACCACCTGTTGCCGAGCCTCGTTGTGATCGCTGTAGATCTCGAATCCCATCTAGCCCCGCGTACCCCATCGGCAATACGCGGCGCGTTACACGCAACGATGGCGATTGCATCCGGCGACACCCGTCTCACCGCCTTGGCCGTCACGGACCGGGGCGTCACCTTCGACTCGACCCTTAAGGCCGACGTGACCTTTGTCTTCGACAGTGCGGAGACGGCGCTCGCGGTCTTGACCGGCAAGGAGGATCCCATTGCGGCCTTCCTGGACGGTCGATTCCGATCGGACGGGCACCTGCCCCTGGCCTTCGTCCTGCTGGGTCTCTTCCGGCCTGGCGCGGAAACCACGCCACCGCCATAGGCTGGCTATCCGGTGGGGGCGTCCTGTCGCGACATCTCGTCCACGAACGCATCAATCAGCCAGCGCGAAATCGCCGTGCCGCCCGGGACATTGGGTAGCTGACGATAATGGAACCACCGCGCCTCGGCGATCTCGCCATCCCGGCAGACGATGTCGCCTGCCCGGTAGTCGGCATGGAAACCCAGCATCAGGGAATTGGGGAACGGCCAGGATTGACTTCCCATATAGCGCAGGTTCTCGACGGCTAGTCCGACCTCCTCGGCAACTTCCCGGTGCACGGTCTGCTCGATCGACTCGCCCGGCTCCACGAAACCGGCCAGGGTCGAGAACATGCTCGTCGGCCAGGCGGCGTTGCGGGCGAGGAGCATTTCCTCGCCCCGGCGCACGAGCACGATAATGCTCGGCGAGAGCCGCGGATAGGTGGTCAGTCCACACGCCGGACACAACTTCGCGCGGTCCGCGGGATGGTCCTGGTTGGGGGCGCCGCAACGTCCGCAGTGCCGATGGTCCCGGTGCCACTCGACGATCTGCTTGGCTCGCCCGGCCAGGGAGAAGAAATCCGGTTCCACCCGCCCCAGCCAGGCCCGCAGGCCCGCCACGGCGAATCCGTCCGGAACGGTACCCGTGGCCCGGAGGGCGTAGCAGGCCCGCCCTTCCCAACGTCCGAGATAGTGCTTGTAGTCGACCTCGAGGTCGACCCAGCGGAACTCGTCGGCGGTCACCGGCCGGGGAACGCCCTGCTCGCTGATGGACAGCAGTTCGTCGCCGAGGCAGACGAAGTAGAGGGCATCTGCGACGTCAACGCCCGCCGGAGGTTGGGTTTCGGATATGAACTTGGAAGGACGTGCGTCAAATCCTTTAAACAAAAGCGGCACCTGCGTGTTGCTATACTCGCGCCGTTTAAGGCTCATCCCCACGAGTGTGTCGGATTGGCCGCTCGCGCGGCAAGTCCAAGGTGTTGGCGTGCCCGGTCGGCAATAGGAGTGCATATGGCGCAGTCAATAGGTTCCCGCGACTCCGCGTGGTGGGCAGCTTATTGGACGAACTTCCTCGGCGAAGCGCCGCTTTGGTACAAGTGGACGATCATCGGCTTCCTGGCCGTTAATCCCGTCCTGTATCTGCTGTTCGGCGG
The DNA here is from genome assembly GCA_028819775.1 of Gammaproteobacteria bacterium. The sequence goes on from JAPPKV010000314.1 coordinate 10,865, forward strand.
CTACATCGCCGGCTGGGTGCTGGTCCTGCAGTTCATCTTCACGCTGGCCATGGCGCTCAAGTGCTACCCGCTTCAGCCCGGGGGACTGCTCGCCATCGAGGCGCTGGCACTTGGCATGACCTCGCCGGAGCATGTCTACCACGAGGTCGACGTCAACCTGAAGGTGATCCTGCTATTGGTCTTCATGGTGGCGGGCATCTTCTTCATGAAGGAATTGCTGCTGTTCACGTTCACGAAGCTGCTGGTGCACATCAGGAGCAAGACGCTGTTGTCGGTTCTATTCTGCTTTGTCGCAGCGGTCCTGTCCGCGTTTCTCGACGCTCTTACGGTGACTGCGGTGGTGATCAGCGTCGCCGTCGGTTTCTACGGTGTCTACCACCGCATCGCCTCGGGCGGGGTCCATCTCGATGCCGATGTCCCGGAGTTGCATCGCGAGGATCTCGATCAGTTCCGGGCGTTTCTACGCAACCTCGTCATGCACGCGGCGGTGGGAACGGCCTTGGGCGGGGTCACCACTATCGTCGGGGAGCCGCAGAACATCCTGATCGCCGACAAGATGGGATGGGTGTTCATGGAGTTCTTCTACCGCATGGCGCCCGTGACGATGCCGGTACTCGCCGTGGGGCTCGTCACCTGCCTGTTGCTGGAACGGCTCAAGTGGTTCGGGTACGGGACCACCATCCCCGGTGCCGTGCTGGCGGTGCTCCAAGAATACGATCAGGAGGAATCCGCGAAGCGCACCCGGCGGGAGACTGCCCGCCTCGTCGTGCAGGCAATCGCGGCGGTGTTCCTGGTATTCGCACTGGCTTTCCACATCGCCGAGGTCGGTTTGGTCGGCCTCTCGATCATCGTCCTGCAAACCGCCTTCAACGGCATCGTCGAGGAACACCGCATCGGGCACGCTTTCGAGGAGGCGCTGCCCTTTACCGCGCTGCTCTGCGTGTTCTTCGCCATCGTCGCGGTGATTTCGGACCAGGGACTGTTCCAGCCGGTGATCGACTACGTCCTGACCTTGCCCGCCAGCCAGCAGCCCGGCGTGTTCTACATCGCCAACGGGGTGCTGTCGATGATCAGCGACAACGTCTTCGTCGCGACGGTCTACATCGGCGAGGTGGAACGGGCATTCAACGCCGGCGTCATAGATCGGAATCAGTTCGACCTGCTGGCCGTGGCCATCAATACCGGGACGAACATCCCGAGCGTGGCGACGCCCAACGGCCAAGCGGCATTCCTCTTCCTGCTCACATCGTCGCTGGCACCGCTGATCCGCCTTTCCTATGGACGCATGGTCATCATGGCGGTGCCGTACACCATCACCATGGGAATCACCGGCTGGATCTTCGTGACCTGGGGCCTCTAGCCCCCTTCAGACTCGCTCCCTCCGCCGGCGCCAAACAGCGCCGTTCGCCGCGCCGGCATCGAGGTTGTCCAGGTACGCCTCGTGAACGGAGATTTCCTCGGGCGACGCCAATACGACGGCGATCGCGGGCCGGTCCTCCGGCAACCGGGTGACTTCCCGTACGCCGAGGGTCTCCGCTAGAGCATCGTCGTCATCCTCGAACAACGACATCTGCCCGCCCGTCATCCGGAGATAGACGTCGGCCAGGATCTCGGCGTCCAACAGCGCGCCGTGCAATTCGCGCGCGGAGTTGTCCACCTCGTAGCGCCGGCACAGCGCATCCAAGCCGTTCTTCTGACCGGGATGCTTGCGACGGGCCATGGCGAGGGAGTCGGTCACGGTACAGATGTCGACGAGTTTGGTCGCCCCGGGGCGGTCCAGCAGCTTCAGTTCGTAGTCAATGAATTCGAGATCGAAGGGCGCGTTGTGGATAATCACCTCCGCGTCCTCCACGAACGCTAGGAATTCGTCCGCGACCTCCGCGAACTTCGGCTTGCCGGCCAGGAATCCGGCATCGAGCCCGTGCACGTCGTAGGCGGCATCGTCTATCTCGCGTTCCGGGTCCATGTAGAGCTGCAAGCGACGGTCCGTGATTTTGCGGTCGACGATCTCAACCGCCCCTATTTCGATGACTCGATGTCCGCCATGCTCCGGTTCGAGCCCCGTGGTTTCCGTGTCGAGAACTACCTGCCTCATTGATCGCCGTCCTCCCTGGCTCTCTCCCCGTTGAGCATCTCATCGATGGCCTGGTTCGCGGCACGGTCCACGGCTTCGTTCTCGGCATGTCCGCTGTGCCCCTTCACCCACCGCCAGGACACCTCGTGGCCTTCGTTCAGTGCGTCGAGCCGCTGCCAAAGGTCGACGTTCAGGACCGGTCGGTTGCCGGCCCGGGTCCATCCTCGCCGCTTCCAACCGATGATCCAACGGGTGATTCCCTGCCTCACATATTCGGAGTCGGTGGTCAATGTGACCTTGCTCGGTTTCTTCAGTGCCGCAAGCCCCTCGATGGCGGCCCTGAGCTCCATCCGGTTGTTCGTGGTACGGGCTTCGGCACCGCGAATGGATTTCTCCGTATCTCCATATCGCAGCAAGGCCGCCCAGCCACCTGGACCGGGATTGCCCCGGCATGCACCGTCCGTGAATATCTCGACGCGGTTGGCTCGACTCCTCGAGCCGCGCTGATGTTCAGAGACCGGCTGCATATGCAACAGCGCTCAGGGTTGCTCTTGACCGCCTTGGGTACTCCCGAGGCGCACTCGTGTACACCCGAGTCGCGCCCGCATTGGGTAGGACCGCCGGCCTGAGCTCGCGGCCATGTTGTCGCCGGTTGCGATCTTGGACGATGTACCCGTGTCCGCGCTTGGTCGCTGCGAGTATGTAGGCGCCACCCAACGGGGGCTGCAGTCGGTTCACCCACGCGCTTGCCATTGGCCATCGATCGCCGGCGAGGGCCACCGGCAGTGCCGAGCGGTAGTTCAGGTAGACGGTTCGAGCGTCCCGGCTCATTCCAAGGACCGTCAGCCACTCACCGAGCCGAGGAACGCTCAAGGGCCGGAGATCACGGAACGCGGGGAGTGGTTTGCACAACAACCACAGGCTGAACGGGTTGAACCCCACGACGACCAACCTGCCCCCCGGTTTGAGCACCCGTGCCGCTTCGCGCAGGGTGCCTCGCCGGTTCGCGGCCACGTCCAGGGCATGATGCAGAACCACGCCATCGATGCTCGCCTCGGCGAAGGGCAGTTCGGCGCTGTCGGCGACGACAAGATCCACGTCCGCCATGTCGGCCCATTCGCTCTCCCGGGCTGAAGGTTCGTCCCGCCCCAAGGCCGCGTGCGTAGCGCAGATCCGGGCGCGGACCATGCATTGCGCAGTGGTGTCCACCAAGTCGGCGCTGGCACCCATCCACAGCAAGGAATCGCCAAGGAACCTGCGGACGGTTTCCTGCAGCGCGGTACGTTCCAAGGCGAGCAGCCGGCCGCCGGCCGGGGTGGCTAGCCAATCGGCCAGCCTGCGTCGCCTTTCGTCGGCGCGCCAACCGTGACCGGCGGCGGGGGATTCGCGGCGGGGTTCCGTCCCGCCTTGGTTCAGATCTGCGTTTGCCAAGTAATCCGCTTTCCCGCAAAGTACTTGCGCCTAGCGACGGCATCCCGGCCCGACGGGTGATGGCGCCAATACGGCATCGAATTTCGGTCGAGTGGGAGCCTATTAGCCGCGTTCAAACATGTGAGTGACGAGATTCTGACGACCACCACCGTGTTCTGCAACCGCCCGTTGCCGGTTTTCCCCCGCCCGACCGGCCAAGCTGGCGTTCAGACTGCCACATCGACAACGAGGCCGTTTGCGCTCTGCGTTGTGCTATTCGGCCTCGCCGGCTGTGTGACCGTCGAGGCACCATCGGAGGCCGATCGCCCCGACGATCCAGCTATCGATGAGCCCCCTGTCGAGGCCACCCGCGCCGAGGCGGCCGATGTGGTAGTGCCGGAGGACGCCGTAGCGACTCCCACCGGGACGACCTCCCCCACTTCCCCCGAAGTGCCATCCCAATCGCCGAACGAAGCGCCCGGGCCGGCTGCGGCGGAATCCGTGCCTATCGAGGTGCCGGATCCCCCGGCAGTCGACTCGACGCCGACGATCGGGTTCCTTGATCGGCTAAGGGGCAGCTTTCGGTTGGATCACTCCTTGCATCGCAAGGGTGTCGCCAAGGAAATCGACTGGGTAGCCCGACGACCCGAGCGCCTTGCCAGACGCGACCGTTTGCTCGAATACCTGCCCTACCTATGCGAAAAGGTGTGGGATCGCGGTATGCCCGGCGAAATCTGCCTACTGCCAATCGTCGAGAGTCGGCTCGACCCCTTTGCATTCTCCCCGGGAGGCGCCGTCGGCCTTTGGCAGTTCATACCGGCCACCGCCAAGCGCTTCGGCCTGAAGATCGACTGGTGGGTAGACGAGAGACGAGACGTCGTGCTCGCCACCGATGCCGCATTGAACTACCTGGAGGTACTGCACGATCTCTTCGGGGACTGGCTCCTCGCCCTTGCCGCCTACAATTGGGGCGAGGGCCGCGTGAGCCGTGCGCTGCGGCGCAGCGGCCCCGACGCCGGCTTCTTCGACATCAAGGTTCCCCGGGAGACCGCCCGCTACGTTGATCGTCTTTTGGCGTACTCAGCGCTTTTCGCCCAACCGGCAAGCTTCGGCGTCGAACTGCCGCTTACCAACCCGGAGACAACGTCCATCGCCTTCGCCGTGGTCGAAACGGGAGGCCAGGTCGACCTGGCGCGGGCGGCGGAAGCCTTGGGTTGCGACCTGGACGAGATCTACCGGCGCAACCCGGCCCTCAACCGTTGGGCCACCCACCCGGAAGGTCCCCACCGGCTTCTGGTCAGCGCTGCAAGCCAGACGACCGCAGAGCGAGCGCTCGCCCAGATCCCGGAGGACGAGCGAATCGCCTGGGTCCGACATCTCGTTGTCTCCGGCGAGACACTTAGCGAGATCGCCGTCGCCTATCGGACGAGCGTGGCGACCCTTCAGCAAGCCAACCGCTTGCCGGGTACGCTCATTCGCATGGGCGACTACCTGCTCGTTCCGACGACGCACCGACCCCTTGAGGACTACGCGCGGTATTCGCGTCCATTGGCAGGCCGTCCGGCGGGCGTATACGTCGTCAAGGCCGGCGACACGATCTGGGACATCGCCCGATTGCTCGGCTTGAGACGCCAAGCACTGATGAACGCTAACCAGATCGGGCCTGACGATATCCTTAAGATAGGACAGCGTCTGTCGATCCCCAACTGACCGGTCACCCCGACGGCGTGAATTCGATGGCGCTGATCGACGCGTCGGCCCGCAGGGTTCGGATCAAGGCTTCGAGATTCTGGCCTGCCACCAGTTGTTCAACCGACCGAGCGAGGGCGCTGCGGTCGGTTTCGCTCATCGCGCCGTAGTCGCGCAGAACCACCTTCGAAAGAACCACCAAGGCTCGGGAGCCTTCGGCAAGCGCCGCAACGTCCGAGACCCGTTCGCCCTTCGGCGGGGCCACCATTTCGAAAGCGGTGGCACGGATCTCCGCCGGCACGGATGGCTCCGTACGCTCCATACTGTCCGCGCGCTGCCATGCGATCCCCGTCGAGTCCGCAAGCTCCGTGGGCGTGGCCCCATCGGCAAGCTGCCCCAAGGCATCGAATGCGGCGTCCTCCGTTAGGCGACGTGCCCGTTCCAGGGCTAGCCGTTCGCGGATCTCTTCGCGTACTTCGTCGAGGGGGCGTTCTATCGGCGGGTGGCGTTGTCGCAGGCGGACTACCACGGCGGCGTCGGCTGTTGCCACTGCGGCACTGTTGTAGCCCCCGACGAGAACGTCGTCCTCGAACGCCGCATCGCGAACGGCCTGGTCCGCGAAGATCCCGGCGCGAGACGATCGCGTGGCACCTTCCAGTGTTTCGATTTCCAGGCCGTAACGCTCCTCGAGCCCGTCCAGGGTGTCGCCTTCTTCGAATGCCAGCTCGTCAACCTCGCGAAGCTTCTCGTTGAAAAGCCTGTCCGCCTCTTGACTGCGCAGTTCGGCTTCGATGTCGGCAGCGCGTTCAGCCAGTGACGGGACAGCCACGTCTTCCATCTCGACGAATTTGATCAGGTGGACGCCGAACTCGGTCTCCACGGGTTCCGACACCTCCCCTGGCGCCAGCGCCCACAAGACTGTCTCAAGCTCCGGCGCAGGCAAGTTCCCTTTGCGGAGGACGCCCAGGTCCCCGCCTTCCTCCGCCAAGTCCTCTGAGATCGCCCGGGCGCGTTCTTCGAAGCTTGCGCCCTCGTCCATGATCGTGCCGCGGACTTCGGACAGGACCGCAATCGCTTCCTCCACACTCCGTTCGTCGCCCACCTCGAGCAGAATGTGCGCCGCGCGCCGCCCTGGTTCGGGCACGGCAGCGATCTCATCCTGGTAGGCAAGCTCGATCGCGGTCTCCTCGATGACAACCTCCGCCTCGAATGGCGCGCGCAACAGGCGCACGTAGTCGAAGTCGAACTTCTCCGCCGTCATGTAGTCGTCCAGGAAGTTGCCATAGTGCTCCTCGACCTCTTCGTCGGTGACTTCCACCTCGGCGGCGAAGGTGCCGACGTCGAAGAGCAGGTAGGCAATGTCCCGACGTTGACCTAGGATGCGCGCGTAGCGCCTCAATTCCCGCTGAGTGACGAAGGCCGTCTCGCCTAGGCTGGCCCTGACTTGGTTCTGCAGTAGGCGCGCCGCTTGATCGGCCTGGTAGGAACTCGGCGTGTGGCCGAACCCGGCAAGCCAGTTGCGGTACATCGCATCGTCGAAACCCTCGACTCCGGCGAAGGACGATCGGATGTGCCGCTGAACGGCGCTCTCGCTGACCGAAAGATCGAGGTCGCGGGCGAATTGCTGCACGAGCGCATTGACGATGAGGGACTCGAGCACCGCTCTGCGGTCGATCAGGCGATCCAACAGTTCGTCGGAGATCTCGCCTGCGAAGCGGTTGCGCTGCGCGGCACGCTCCCGCTCGGTCTCCACCTCGAGTTCGCGTTGGGTGATGTCGTCGCCGTTTACGGTCGCCGCGATGGGTTCACCACCCGAAAAGAGCTGAATCGCGCCGAACCCGGTCACGGCCAGCACGAATACGATCGCCCCGACAAGAACCTTGGCGAAGATTCCCTGCGCGCCCGCGCGCATCTTCTGCAGTACCATGGGGTTGTTTTCCCGCCTACCCTTCCCGGGCGGGTTTCTCGAGGTCGCCTGTCGGCCTTGCCTGTCTAATTCAACGCGTCCTTCAACGCCTTGCCAGGCTTGAATGCCGGCAGCTTGGCAGCCGCAATCTCGATCTCCTCTCCGGTGCGGGGATTACGCCCGGTCCGAGCCGCCCGCTCCCGGACGGAAAACGTCCCGAATCCCACGAGGGCAACTGGTTCGCCGTTCTGCAACGATTCCTGGATCGCGTTGAGCGCGGCATCCAGTGCGCGCGCCGCAGAAGCCTTGGAAATGTCCGCCTCGTCGGCGATCGCGTCGGTGAGTTCTGACTTGTTCATTGGGCGTTATCCTTAAGATGGGTGGCGTTCTACCGCGTGCGTCCCGTAGCCCGGCGCCCAAGCAGCGCCGGTCGAGATCACGCCGTTTATATCAGCCGACCGAAAAAGCTGTCAATTGGATACCGCACACAGATGTGTTTATTGGGACGCCGCGGGATTTGGGACACCGGAGATGCCTTCCCCGGCGACCGTTCAGTGCGTACTGATCGGCACCTCTTCCTTGGCCTCTGGCGGACCCACCGCAACCCCGGCGTCGTCGGAATCCGCCGGGCGAGGCTGGGGGCGACGCTCGAGTGCCGCATCGATCACGTCGTCCATCCATTCGACGGGAAGCACCTCGAGGTCGTCCTTGACATTGTCCGGGACCTCCTTGAGATCGCGCACGTTCTCCTTGGGAATCACGACCCGCGATATGCCGCCGCGATGCGCGGCTAAGAGCTTCTCCTTGAGCCCGCCGATTGGCAACACCTGACCGCGCAGCGTGATCTCGCCGGTCATGGCGAGGTCCGCCGAAACGGCGATGCCTGTCAGGACGCTGACGAGCGCGGTGCACATCCCGATGCCGGCGCTCGGACCGTCCTTGGGTGTCGCTCCCTCCGGCACATGAATGTGCAGGTCGTAGCATTCATGGAAGTCCTCGGGGATGCCCAGCGCCGCCGCACGACTGCGCACGAACGTCATCGCCGCCTGTATCGACTCCTGCATGACGTCGCCCAATGACCCGGTCTTGATCTGCTGGCCCTTGCCCGCGACCGCCAAGGCCTCGATGTTGAGAAGCTCGCCCCCCGCCTGGGTCCAGGCCAGCCCCGTGACGACGCCCACCTGGTTTTCCTTCTCCGCCCGACCGTAGGTGTATCTCCTCACGCCGTTGTACGTCTCGACGTCGCCGGCCTCGATCACCTTCGGTGCGGCTTTTCCGCCGCCACCCTGCCCATCCTCCGCCAACGACTGTTCGGTAACGACCTTGCGGCACAGCTTGGCGATCTCGCGCTCGAGGCCCCGCACGCCAGCCTCCTTGGTGTAGTAGCGGATCATGTGCGTTAGTGCTTCGCCGCCAACCGTGAAGTCGTCCTCGCCCAAGCCGTTTAGGCGCTTCTGCTTGGGTATCAGGAAGCGCGAGGCGATATTGCGCTTCTCGTCCTCCGTGTAGCCCGCCAGCCGGATCACCTCCATCCGGTCGAGAAGCGCCGGCGGGATGTTCATCGAATTCGATGTGCAGACGAAGAACACATCCGACAAGTCGTAGTCGACCTCGAGGTAGTGGTCGTTGAAGGCGTGGTTTTGCTCCGGATCCAGGACTTCGAGCAACGCCGACGCCGGGTCGCCACGGACGTCCATGCCCATCTTGTCGACTTCGTCCAAAAGGAACAGCGGGTTGCGCACACCGGCCCTGGCCATGCGTTGCAGGATCTTGCCGGGCATCGAGCCGATATACGTACGCCGGTGACCGCGAATCTCGGCTTCGTCGCGGACGCCGCCCAAGGCCATGCGGACGTACCTGCGGTTGGTGGCCCGGGCGATGGACTCGCCAAGGGACGTCTTCCCGACGCCCGGCGCGCCCACCAGGCACAAGACGGGGCCCTTGAGCTTCCTCACTCTCCCCTGGACAGCCAGGTACTCCAGCACCCGCTCCTTGACCTCTTCGAGGCCGTAGTGGTCGTCGT